>NZ_JBSQIL010000037.1:0-19462 GCF_055108775.1 Soehngenia sp.
TCACCAATAACACAGATATCGATTTCAGAGGTTGCCACAATTTTTTCAAGATGCGCTGTTAAATCGGCTGCAGTAATTTTCTTTACATCCTCTACATAACCAAACTCATGAATTTTAAAAATCCATCTGATGCTATTGGAGCTGGGGTTGCATATGTAACAGAAGATAGAAAAGGTGAGGGATTGATATTAATTCAGGATGTGAAATCGAACATAACTCTTTCAAATTTAAGAGAGATTGCAAATAATTGGATTATTGATGACAATAAAGAGATTACAGTTGCTGATGAATACAAAAAATCTCTAAATATAAAAACTCCATCAATTGAACAAAAAGTACAAAATCTTTCTGGAGGGAATCAACAAAAAGTCTCATTGGCAAAGTGGCTTTTTACTAAACCTAAGATATTGATATTAGATGAACCAACCAGAGGGATAGATGTAGGAGCAAAATTCGAGATTTATAATATTATAAATGATTTAGTTAGCCAAGGTATGTGTATATTGATGATATCATCAGAATTACCTGAAATTCTTGGAATGAGTGATCGTGTTTATATAATGTCACAAGGCATAATTACTGGGGAATTGCCCATTGAAGAAGCAAGCCAAGATAAAATAATGGAATTTGCAACAGTTTAATATATGCGAGAGGGGGACAAATAATGGGCTTTATAAACGAATTAAAGAAGATGTTAAAAGAAAATATTAGAGATTACGGAATGTTTATAGCTTTGTTTGCTATAATAATTGGGTTTACAATTTTGACAGATGGTATGTTCATCTCACCTAGAAATATTAGCAACTTAATAAATTCGGTTGGATATATTGCAGTATTGGCAGTAGGAATGACTTTGATAATTGTTATTAGGCATATTGATCTATCAGTAGGATATTTAGCAGGATTTTCTGGAGCAATAGTTGCTATTTTACTCACTAGATATAATATGTCAATGTTTATAGCTATACCTATCGTATTAGTATTAGGAATAGTTGTAGGATTATTCAATGGATTTTTGGTAGGTAAGGTTAAAGTGCCTGCTTTTGTAGTATCCCTTGCAGGGATGATGATATTTAGAGGAGCTTTATTGCAGGTAACTAGTCAAACGGGCACTATTATAGTTAATAATAAAGCTTTTAACAATATAGGTAATGGATTTATACCGGATTTTCCATTTGTAAACATTCCAGGCTTACATGTAGCTACCTTGATTATAGGGGTTTTAGCAATTTGTTTATATATATATAGTGAATTTAGGAATAGAAATAAAAAATTAAGTTATAATTTTGAAGTATCTTCAATGCCTATATTTATTATGAAATTAGTATTAGTTGCTGCTATGATAGGATATATTACATGGATATTGTCTCAATATAATGGGCTTTCATGGACTGTAGTAATAGTTTTAGTGGTTACTGGATTATATCATTATTTAACCAATAAGACTGTATTAGGTAGGCATATTTATGCAGTAGGAGGAAACCCTGAGGCTGCAGCACTTAGTGGTATCAACGTAAAGAATATAACTTATTTTGTATTTGCATCTATGAGCATGTTATCTGCACTTTCTGGGATTCTTTACACTTCAAGACTTCAGTCTGCAACTACAACTGCAGGGATGGGTTTTGAACTTGATGCTATTGCGGCAGCTTATGTAGGTGGAGTATCAGCAGCAGGTGGAGTTGGTAAAGTTACCGGTTCAATAATTGGTGCACTTGTTATGGCATCATTATCAAACGGAATGAATTTAATGGGTGTTGGCATATCTTATCAATATATGATTAGAGGAGCAATTTTAATATTAGCAGTAGTATTTGATGTTGTAACTAGAAACCGAAATTCATAACAGGCTTTTGTTATAGAAGGTAAAATATGAATAAAGCAATTAACTTAACGATAAAAATAATTCTAATAGTTTTATTTTTTGCATATGTCAGTTTTATGATAATAGATATATTCTATATCGATTTATATATTTATTCAAACTGGATTAAATTTATATCTATAGCATTGATAGTATCTTTAAGTTTCATAGAGAGAAAAGTTAGTTTATCAAAATTAGACATCAATTTATTGAATATTGCTATGCTTTTAACTTTATTTGCTGATTACTTCTTACTTATCAAAGGGAGTAATTACATCTTAGGTTTAGCTATTTTTTCAGTGGCTCATTTATTTCATGGGATTAGAATGCATAAAGATAAGACAAAAATAATTCTTATTAGATTCATTAGTTTTCTGATTGTTATATTTATATTATATTCTATTTTTTTAGGAACACCTTATGAAATAGATTTAATTATATATTTAAGTTTATTTTATTTTGTAAATCTAATATCTAATTTATTTAGGGCATTTGATATTCATAGATACAATAAGTTGCCAGCTATAAATAGTTCTTTACTTGTGGCAGGGTTTACACTTTTTTTATTGTGCGATATAAATGTTGGATTGTGTAATATTTTATCCACTAATTCAAGCAATATCATACTAAATATATTAAATGATTTATCTCTCAGACTTATTTGGTTTTTTTATTTGCCATCACAAGTTTTTATAACATTGAGTGGCCTTGATTTTAGTTAAGGATTAAAAATGTTATATTACTATCATATATGGGTATTTTTATAATAAAATTTGTGTTAGGAGGCAATAAATGGATAATAATCAAAATGTTTACCAAGTAAAAGATGATACAGCAAGTGTTAAAGAATGGCTTATTACTATGCTGATTCTTCTAATTCCTGTAGTAAATATTGTAATGACATTTGTATGGGCATTTGGAAGCAATACTAAACCTAGCAAAGCTAATTATTTTAAAGCTAGTATATTATTTTGGATAATAGGAATAGTACTTTATTTTGTTCTTATGATGTTGGGTATTTTTAGTTTTGGAATGTTGAACTCATATATTTAAGTGGATTATTAGGAGGGATTTTTATGAATGAAACGATTAAAACTCAATTAAATCATAGGACTATTAGGGAATTTAAAGACAAGCCAATTCCTGAAGATATATTTAACACCCTCATGGAAGTAGCTAGACAAACACCTACTTCTAATGGAATGCAATCATTTTCTATAATAAGGGTTAGAGATATGGATAAAAAATCTATTGTTTCTGAAGTTTGCAATCAAGAATATGTTAAAAGAGCACCTGAGCTGTTGATATTTATTGTAGATCAATTCAGAAACATGATGATAGCAAAAGAAAAAGGTGGAAACATAGAAAATGCTAATGACATGGATAGATTTTTTCAAGGATTTACTGACGCATGTTTAGCAGCTCAAAATGTTGTTGTAGCTGCTGAATCCATGGGCTTGGGAACTGTATATTTTGGCAGCATATTAAATGACCCACAAATGATAATAGATACTTTTGAATTACCAGAGCTAACTTTCCCTGTAGTAGGACTAGGAATTGGATATCCAAATCAAGAGCCACAATTAAAACCTCGCATGGATATGAGTTTAAGGCTATTTGAAGACAAATACTTTATATTTGAAAATTATTTAAAAGCAATAGAAGATTATGACAAAAAAATGACTGAATACTATGATTTACGAAATGCTAATAAAAGAGTGGATTCATTTTCTGATCAAATAGTAGCTAAATTAAAAAATCCTATTTTGAAAAGACAAGAAATTCTAAAGATAATTAAAAAACAAGGATTTGACTTAAAAATATGAGATTGTTTATAGCTATAAACTTTGATGATTTGACTAAAAACAAAATCTATAATATTTCTAGTCAGTTAAAAGCTCATTCTATAAAGGGTAAGTTTGTTCATAAAGAGCATATTCATTTAACAATAGAATTCATAGGTGAGGTTGAGGAGGAAAAAACGAAAGAAATAGAATCCATGATAGAAAACTATTCCATAAATCCATTTGAAATTTTTATAAGTGGGTTAGGTGTTTTTAATACTAGGCATGGAGATATATATTGGTTAAAAGTCAAGGAGAATGATCATTTATACTATTTACAAAAAGATATTCATAATAGATTGTTAGAGTTGAATCTAAAGATTGAAGAACGGAAATATATTCCTCACATAACTTTAGGAAGAGATGTAGTATTAAAAGATCAACCCAAAGAACTAGAAAAAATAGAATTTAATTACACAGTTGGAAGGATTTCTCTTTTTAAATCGTTTAATTCTGGGAATAAACTTATACATCAAATTATTAAAGAAAGTAAATTTTTAGGACCTATCTAAATTTAGGTCTTAAAAATTTACTTTTAGTATTAGTATATGTCACTTAAATCCTTAAGGTATTTATACGATAAAATAAGTAAATTATACATCAAAAAATAAATTAGATAGAAAGTTTTAAATTAATGGGATATAATGGATATTGGTAAATTAGTTAAGAGCACCTGAGGTGATTAAAATGAAAGATATGGATTTTTTAGAGGCCGTAAAAAGAATGCAAGCAGATGAACTTATGGAGAGAGAAGTATATTTAAGACTTCTAAAAAACATAAACAATGAAAATGATAAAAATATTCTAAAGAAAATAGCTGATGAGGAATCAGGACATTATGAAATTTGGAAAAACTATACTAAAACAGATGTCAAACCTAACATGCTAAAAGTTAGATGGTATGTATTTTTAGGTAGATTATTAGGATACACATTCACTGCTAAGATAATGGAAAAAAAATTAAATGAATTTAATCAGACAATTACTGAAGAATTCAAAGCTGAACTAACTCATAAAATACCAGATATCGACATAATTTTAAAAGAAGAAGATGAACATGAAATGGAGCTACTAAGCATGATAGACGAGGAACGCTTTCAATATGTTGGCTCAATTGTTTTAGGCTTAAATGATGCTCTAGTTGAGTTTACTGGAAGTCTTGCTGGTTGGACTTTTGCTATGCAAAGCAATAGACTTGTATTATTAGCAGGTATTATAGCGGGTATATCTGCAACACTTTCTATGGCATCTTCGGAATATTTGTCTACGAAAAACGAAGGTGGAAGAGATGCTTTAAAATCAGCAATTTATACTGGATTTGCGTATTTAATTACCGTTTTGTTGCTTTTGGTACCATATGCTATATTACCGGATAAAAGCTATAGTATAGCTTTGCTGATCATGATAGGATTAGTAGTTGCTATTATTGCTGCATTTAATTATTATATTTCTATTGCTAAAGATTTATCATTTAGAAACAAATTCAAAGAAATGGCTTCAGTGAGCTTGGGAGTTGCTGCAGTATCCTTTCTAATAGGTCTTTTAGTTAAACAATTTTTAGGTATTGATATATAAGTAATATTTGGATGGTGACAATCTATGAATAAACTTACTCGAAAATTTTATATATACGGGCTCATTATGGCATTGTTTGTCACCATTTTGAGTATTTTTGTATATAATTATTCAACGAATATTATCGAAAATCAAATACAATCAAGAGCTATTTTTGAAACTGAAAGTAAAATAAAGCTGATAGAATCTAATTTTAAAGTTCATGAGCAAGTAGTGGTAGATATAGAGTCTTTTATTAAGATTGAACCAACTAAAGAAGAAATTTTAAAATATTTAGAGATAGTTATGAAAGAGAGGGAACAATTCACTGCTGTTTACATAGGCACTGTAGACGGCGAATTGTTAGCAGGAGAAGACTGGGAAATACCAGCAGATTATATAGTAAAAGAAAGACCATGGTATGTTAAAGCTGTGGAAGAAAATCAGTTGGTTTATACTGAAGTATATCCTGATGCATATTTAAACACTTGGACTATAACTATAGCAAAGCCTTTTTATGATAGTTCTGGAGATTTAAAAGGAGTAATAGCTAGTGATATAGATTTAAATAAAATTTCGCAAATTTTGAATCCAATTAATGGAGAAAAAGAGGGGATGACTTTTCTTGTTGATTCTAAGGGGATGATAATTGGTCACGAATATTATAATGTAGATGTTTCAGATGAAAGTATAAAAAAGATGACTATATACAATATACTTCCTGAATTCAATCCTAATAATAACTTCTATATAGAAAGAACTATTTTCGAAGAAAGAGATGGATTTTTATCATATTATTACATCAAATCTTTAAATATGTTTTTAGTAAATTTTGTGCCTGTAGCAGATACTTTAAAAGTTGGACAGCAGTTAATTTATACATTTGTTATTTTTGTTATAAGTCTTATATTTGTTATTTTATTCTTTTTTGTATTCGAAAGAAGAAATATCATTTATCCTGTTGAAAAACTAGTTGATGATATATTAAAAATTCCAATGGGGATAAATACAGATTATAAAATAAGTGAAAAAGATGATCTGCTTTTTGAAGTTAGAAAAACAATTAATGAATTATTAATAAATAAAAATGAATTGTTAAAGCAGATGGAAATTGCCCAAGAGGAAACTAATAAGATTGCCTTAACAACTGAAGCAATGCTTGCTATAAACAGAGCTGCAAATACAAATAAGGATATAAGTGAAATTTATGAACTCATACTAGAACAATCTTTAAGAGCTATTAAACATGCCAAATTAGGGAGTGTTATGGTAAAAGAGGATAATATGTTAAGAGTTGTAGCGCATAGAGGATATCGTACTAGTGAAATTAAAGAATTTTCCTTACCAATAGAAGAAACATTTATCTATAGAGCTACAGATGGGAAATTAGACTCGGTTGCAATTATAAAAGATGTATCAGATTATGAAATATTTGTTCCTTTAGATACTACAGAAGGTGAATTTTATATAAAGTCTTCGATAATAGCACCATTATATGTAAAAAATGTATTTTATGGCTCTATAAATTTAGATGCAGTTTATGAAAATGCATTTGATGAAAATGATTTAAAGTTAATGGAATTTATTCAAACTAACACTGAAATTGCTATAAACAACTACATCATAAATCATGCTAATTTTTATTTAGCAACACATGATGCATTAACAGGTGTATATAATAGAAGTTACTTCAGCCAATTATTCGAAAGCTTTAAAGAAAGGGCTTTAAGATATAATGAAATTTTTCATTTAGTTATGTTTGATTTAAATAATCTAAAATATATAAATGATAATTTTGGGCATATTGCAGGTGATGAAGCTATAAAGACATTTGCTAAAAGGCTATCTGTTATTATAAGGAAAAGCGATGTGTTTGCTAGATATGCAGGAGATGAATTTGTAGCAATTTTTTTAAATACTGATTATGATAATCTCAAAGAAAGATTAAATGAGTTACTAAGGAATATGGAACAGAATCCAATCATCGTAGATAAAGGGTCTGTAATAGTATCCTTTAGTTACGGGATTTCAACATTTAAAGAAGATTCAGTGGAATTTGAAGGATTAATTAAGATTGCTGATAGAAGAATGTATGAAATGAAGAATGCGAACCGTAAAAAAAAGGAATAAATGTATGAAAAAGAATTCAAACAAAGTAAACAAAGCTATTATTTATGCAATTTTAGCTGCTATATTGTATGGAGTAAGCACGCCATTTTCTAAAATAATACTAACTGAGATTTCACCAACTTTTTTGTCGGCACTTTTATATTTGGGTGCAGGATTTGGAATGTTAATAGTTAAAATATTAACATTAAATATAAAATCTCAAAGTGAAGCAAAGTTAGATAAAAAAGATCTACCTTATGTAATTGCTATGATAGCATTAGATATATTAGCGCCAATATTACTTATGGTTGGACTTGTGAGAGCTAATCCATCTACTGTGTCATTATTAAATAATTTCGAAATAGTTGCTACAGCGATTATAGCTTTAATATTATTTGGTGAGCAAATAGGAGGAAAAATGTGGTTGGCAATAGGATTAATCACTCTAGCTTCTATCATACTTTCGCTGGAAAATATTGAGGGAATCAAATTTTCTATTGGAGCAGTATATGTATTGCTCGCAACTATTTCTTGGGGATTTGAAAATAATTTTACTAGAAAACTTTCAGTAAAAAATCCGATAGATATAGTTATTTTAAAAGGTATAGGATCAGGGTTTGGAGCGTTACTTATAGCTAATTATTTACAATCCATTAATTTAAATTATATTTATATAATTTCAGCATTATCGTTGGGATTTATGGCATATGGACTTAGCATATTTATGTATATAAAAGCTCAGAGGGATTTAGGAGCAGCTAGGACTAGTGCTTACTATGCTGTTGCACCGTTCATAGGGGTAATTTTTTCTTGGCTATTATTTGATGAACTCATTAACATAAGATTTATTGTTGCTCTAATTATAATGATAATAGGAGTGTATTTTAATATATCTGAAAATCATGAGCATGAGCATATACATAATAAAATGGTTCATGAGCACTCACATAGGCACGATGACTTACATCATAATCATTTTCATGATTATGATGTAGTCGGAAGCCATTCACATGTACATGAACATGAAAATTTAGTACATTCTCACTCGCATACTCCAGATATTCATCATAAACATACCCACTAAAATTTTTCTGTAGAGAGTATAATTATCTCCAAAGGATTTAGATTTAAAGATAAATTATCATTTGCAACTTTTATTTTTTCATTGCTTTCAAAAATAAATAAATTCTTCAATCCACCTTCAATATTTAAATTCAATTCTTTATTTTTATCTTTTAAATTCATGACAATTATTATGCTATCATTTCCATCAATGTATTGATAAGATAAAGTTTCATTATCTGTTTCTAATAATATAAATTCTCCATAAGTTATGATTTTATTTTTTCTCAATGATGATAAGAATTTAAAGTACTCTAAATAAGATGAATTTTCAACATTTTCCCATTCCATATAAAATCGGTTTAGAGGGTCATCTTTGCCTTCCATGGCTATTTCTGTGCCATAGTAAATAACTGGTATTTGAGGATATGTCATGATAAAAGTTAATGCTTGTTTGTAATATTCTTCTGCATAGTTTCTATGCTTTGATATAAACCGTGGATTATCATGATTATCTATGAATGTTGCATTTTTAGGATTATTTAAAACATCTAAATCGGCTTTAATTGCGTTTTTTAGTTTGCTTGAATTTCCATATTCATTAAATGTAGAAGTTATAGCTTTATATAGTGGATAGTTAGTGAAACCTGTTATCCCGGTGTCTTCGTATTGTTTAATGTAATATATGTTTTCTGACCATACTTCTCCTAAAAAGTAAAAATCAGGATATTTTTCAAGAATATTTGAAGTGAATTTAGACCAAAACTCTTTGGGGACATGTTTTACAGTATCCAGTCTATATCCGTCTATTCCGGTCTGATCTATCCACCACAGTGAATTTTCTAAGAAGAAATCTACTACATCCGGATTGTCAAAGTTTAAATCAGGTAAACCCATAAGCCATCCTTTTTCTACCTCAGATTGATCATTCCAATTAAAAATTTCTTTATTTTCGTTAAACCAATCTTTATAATTTTCATCATTTAACCATGGGGAGTCATATCCTACATGGTTTACTACATAATCAAGGATGACTTTTATATCTCTTTTATGAGCTTCTTCTACAAGTAGCTTTAGATCATCCATAGTGCCAAGGTGTGGATCAACTTTATAGAAATCATTAATCCAGTAACCATGATATCCATCTTTACCATTTTCCATCACAGGTGTCAACCATATAGCTGTTGCTCCAAGAGATTCTATGTAATCCAATTTTTCAATAACACCTTTTAAGTCCCCACCATGTCTTTTTTTTAAATCGTTTTTGTCTACATCAAAATTATTAGTTTCATCAGCATCATAGAATCTATCCGTCATTATAAAATAAATCAGATCATTTTTTGTAAATTCTTTAGATGTTGGTATCGAAGATTCTTCTTTTGATATACCGTTTGAACATCCAGATAAAACTATGGCTAATGTTGTTAATAAAATAATAAATCTCACTTTCATAAAAAACCTCCAACAATAGTATTGCATATATTATAGCAAATTTAACTATAGTTAGAAAGTTTATACTAAGTTAACGTATTTATCATTTATTTTTAATAGTTGAATGATAAACTTAAAACAAAACTAAAAGGAGATGAGTATATGAAAAGCAAGAGATTTATGACAATGTTACTTACTTTGATAATTTTACTTACTAGTAGTTTTACATCATTGGCTGTTGGAATTGACGAGGTTAGTGTATATGATGAGGTTAAAAATGTGATTATTCTAATACCTGATGGTATGAGTTCTGATGCAGTTACTCTGGCTAGATGGTATAATGGAGGGAAACCTTTAAATCTTGATGAATTAGCAGTTGGAATGGTCAGGACCTATTCTTCTGATGCGCCAATAGCAGATTCAGCACCTGCTGCTACGGCTATGGCGACTGGATATAAGTCACATACAGGCTATATTGGTGTATTGCCTGATGTTAATACGATGCCAGGTTTGTCACCTATCGAAAATGGAAATGAAAAGATGCCAATCGCAAATTTGCTTGAAGCAGCTAGACTAAGTGGTAGAGCCACAGGAATTATATCTACCAGCGAGATTATGCATGCAACACCTGCTTCTTTCTCTGCTCATGATCCAAGTAGAAAAAACTATGACTCCATCTCTGAACAACAAGTATATCAAGGGATTGACGTAGTATTAGGCGGAGGAACTTCATTCTTTAGAAAAGAATTGAGAAAAGATAAAGAAGATTTAATTTCAGAAATAAAGAAAGAATATAACTTTGTAACTACTCTTACTGAATTAAATAATGTTAAAGAAGGAAAAGTTTGGGGAATGTTTGGAGAAGAAGCATTAAGCTATGATTTTGATAGAGATCAAAAGAATGAACCTTCACTCGCAGAGATGACAGCAAAGGCTATAGAAATTTTAAGCAAAAATGAAAAAGGATTCTTTTTAATGGTAGAAGGAAGCAAAATTGATTGGGCTGCACATGCAAATGATCCAATAGGTCTGATATCAGACATTTTGGCATTTGATAAGGCTGTTGGAGAAGCATTAAAATTTGCAAAAACAGATGGAAACACTTTAGTTATTGCAGCTTCAGATCACGGCAATAGTGGGATAACAATAGGAAATGCTAACACTAGTTCGAATTATGACAAACTACCATTATCAGCATTTTTAGATCCTCTAAAGAAAGCAGAGCTTACAGGTGAAGGGATTGAAAAACATTTAAATGATGATAAATCAAACGTAAGAGATGTTATGAGAAAATATTATGGAATTAATGATTTGACTAATGAAGAAGTAGAGCAAATTAAAAATACTAAAAGTGGTTCGATGAATTATACTGTTGGACCAATGATAGCTAAAAGAGCAAATATAGGATTTACAACTAATGGTCATACTGGTGAAGATGTAACATTATATGTTTATGCTCCAAAGAACATTGATTTACTTACAGGTGTAATTGAGAATACAGACATAGCCAAATATGCAGAAAAAGCAATGGGATTAGATTTGAATGAAACCAGCAAAAGATTGTTTGTATGGTCCAGAGGCGAGTTTGAAGCTTTAGGTGCAGAAGTTCAATTTGATAACTTAACAGACCCCAAAAATCCTGTTTTGATTGTTACAAAAGGCGATATTAAACTAGAAATGCCAATAAATAAAAATATTGCTTATGTAAATGGAGAAATAGTGAAATTAGATGGATTAGTAGTATACAACGGGATTAAAACTTATGTACCACAAAGTGCATTAGAATTAGTAAAATAATCAGTTTTAAAATTTTCAAATCCAAGATAGAAAGCATATCTAAAAATTATGCTCATATCTTGGATTTTTTATTTATAGAAAATTAATAGGGTATAAATATTACGGTGATAATTATGTTAATCAAATATTTTGTAACAGCTTTTTTGAAATATAAAAACACTTACCTACTTCAAAAAAGAAATGAAGATAATTCGATAGGAAGTGGGTTATGGTATGGAATAGGGGGCCATATAGAAAAGGAAGAAATCTTTACACCTGATATTGCAATTTTTAGAGAGATTAACGAAGAAACCGGATTAAAAGAATCTAATATTTCTTTATTAAAATTAAAGTACATAGCATTAAATTCAAATGATAGTCTGTTTATAAATTATATATATTTTGGAGAAATCACGACAAATCAGGTTATATCAAACGATGAAGGAGAGTTGTATTTTATTAAGGAAGAAGATGTGCTAACTAAAGAGTTTCACCCATTCATTAAAGATTGCCTAAAAAATAGATTTAATAATCATGACAATGATATATATGTTGCTGTCTATAATGGAATAATAACAAATTTTTTCAAATTATAGAGGTGAAAAACATGTTTGAAGAAGTGTTAGAGAAATATAAAGAAAATTGGACAAAATTTGTAAAAGAAGGAATTTTGGCCGATGATATCAATGATCATATCAAAAGGTCTTGGATAAGATGTTCTATGAATGCGCTTGACATAAATCATGGACAAGGAAAACTTGTTTCAAAAGAAGTCTTGGATGCAGAAAAAGAAAAAAATAAAGAATTAATTTCAATTGCATTGCCAATCATGAAAAATCTAAATGATATAGTTATGGGTACAGGATTTGTTCTTGTATTAACAGATGCAAAGGGGCTTATTTTAGAAGTTATTGGGGAAGAAAAAATTCTAGAAGAAACGAAAAGCTTAAACTTTGTTCCAGGAGCTATTTGGTCAGAGGAGTTTGTCGGAACAAATGCAATAGGGACTTGTATATATGAAGATAGACCAATCCAAATTATTGGAGCAGAGCATTATTGTAAGAGCCATCATGGCTGGAA
Source organism: Soehngenia sp. (assembly GCF_055108775.1). NCBI lineage: Bacteria > Bacillati > Bacillota > Tissierellia > Tissierellales > Tissierellaceae > Soehngenia > Soehngenia sp. The sequence goes on from NZ_JBSQIL010000037.1 coordinate 12,721, forward strand.
TTGTGCGGCATCACCAATACATAATTCAAATGGAGAAATCATTGGCTGTTTAGATATGTCTGGGCATTCGAAGAATGCACACAGTCATAGTTTAGGTATAGTTGTGGCAGCTAGCTATTCGATAGAAAATCAAATATTATTATATCAATCACATGCTATTTTGAGAGCTTCAGTTGAAGCTGTTTCTGATGGCATGATAATAGTTACAGAGGACTATAAGATTAAAATGCTTAATAAAGCGGGTGAGAAGATACTAGGGTTAGAAGCAAATATGCTCTATGATGAAGATATAAGAAATATTTTAGGGACAAGAATTTTCAAACATAAAGAAGCATTTAAAGATAGGATAGATTGGATTTTTATAATCAATGAAAAGAAGATACCATGCAATGTTAAAGTGTCCAATATTGTTATTGGACAAAAGACAAACGGTATGGCCATTTCATTTAAAGAGATGAAAACTGTACAAAATACTGTAAATTTAGTTTCTGGAAACAAAGCGATGTTCACATTTAATGATATAATAACTAATAGCGATAACCTAAAAAAATCAATAAAAGAAGCTCAAAAATTTGCAAGAACAAAGGGATGCGTTTTAATTGAAGGGGAAAGTGGAACAGGGAAAGAATTATTCGCTCATTCAATTCACAACATGAGTAATAGGAGCAATGGCCCGTTTGTAGCGATAAATTGTGCATCTTTACCTAAAGACCTTTTCGAGAGTGAACTTTTTGGATATGAAAAAGGAGCTTTTACTGGTGCAAATAAAGAAGGTAAGATAGGGAAATTTGAGTTAGCTAATGAAGGTACATTGTTCTTAGATGAAATAGGAGAATTGCCTCTTGATTTTCAAGCGAAACTTTTAAGGGTTTTAGATGATTTTACTATTACGAGAATAGGTGGGAAATGGCCAAAGAAAGTTGACGTAAGAATAATTGCTGCAACAAACAGGGACTTATTAGAAGCAGTTAGAAAAAAGAATTTTAGGGAAGATCTATATTATAGATTAAATGTATTTAGAGTATATATTCCACCATTAAGAGAAAGAGAAGGGGACATATTTTTATTAGCACAACATTTTCTATCTAGATTGAACAAGACTAACAATACTACAAAGACTTTTTCAAAGGATTTTCTAAATAGCATAAATCTATATGAATGGTATGGGAATGTAAGAGAACTTGAAAACATTATTGAAAGAGCATATTATTTATGTGAGGGTAATATAATTAAATTAGAACATTTACCTGATGAAATATTTTCGAGAATTCCTGTAATTGAAACTAATAATAAAACGCTTACATTAAAGTATGGAGAAAAAATAGTTATAAAGAAAGCTCTATTAAGCACCAATGGAGATGTTTTAAGAGCTGGAGAATTATTAGGGATGAGCAAATCAACCATATACAGAAAGTTAAAACAGCATGACATTAATCCTAAAGAATTTAAAATAAATTCCCAAATATGAGACTAAAATTCTCATATTTGGGAAATTTTTTTATTTAAAAAATAAACCTTATCAAAATAAGACTTTAAACTGATAAATAGTATGGCATGATATTTGCAATATTAATTGGTGAAATGGAAAAATGGAGGTGGATTAATGAAAAGATTCATAGTTGAATTTGGTATGGGCTGTGATTTTCATGGTCAGGATGTTACTAATGCAGCTAAAAAAGCTGTAAAGGATGCTGTTTCACATTCTTGTTTGTGTGGGTTAACTGAGATTTTAAACATAACAGACTTAAATAAAGGGATTAAAGTTAAGGCAACTGTTGCGGTAAGTAGACCTGATGAAGTAGACATAGAGAAAGTAAAAGAAAGTTTACCAGTAGGTGAAAAGGAGGTGATTGTTGTCAAGGGAGGATTAACAGTTTCTGGTCTTTATATACCTGAGTTTAATGACAGAGATGATACTATTGAAGCCGCATTAGCATGTGTGGAAGTAGAAATCAAATAAGGAGGGGATTTTTTTGGATCTCAACAATAACAAGATAATTGAAATGTATACGACAATGAAAAAAATACGAGAATTTGAGAACAATGCAAGTAAGTTATTTGCTGAAGGTCAAATACATGGGTTTGTTCATCTCTATATAGGCGAAGAAGCAGTGGCTACAGGTGTTTGTGCAAATTTAAGAGAGGATGATTATATAACAAGTACACATAGAGGGCATGGGCACATAATAGCTAAAGGTGGAGATGTAAAATACATGATGGCAGAATTATATGGCAGAGAAACTGGCTATTGCAAAGGAAAGGGCGGATCTATGCATATTGCAGATGCTACAAGAGGTATACTTGGTGCTAATGGAATAGTAGGGGCTGGACAAAATATTGCAACAGGTGCTGGTTTAAGTGCTAAATTGAGAGGTACAGATCAGGTATGTGCATGTTTCTTTGGAGATGGTTCAACTAATCAAGGGACTTTTCATGAGTCGCTAAATTTAGCAAGTATATGGCGACTTCCGGTAATATTTGTTTGTGAAAACAATCTATATGGAATTTCTATGCATCAATCTAGGCATCAAGCTATTCAAGATATTGCTGATAGAGCTGTTGCATATAATATTCCAGGTGTAGTAGTAGACGGAAATGATATATTTGCAGTATATGAAGCTGCTAAAGAAGCTATAGAGAGAGCAAGAAATGGACAAGGACCAAGTTTGATAGAATGCAAAACTTACAGACACCATGGACACTTTGAAGGAGATCCAGCTAAATATAAACCAGCTGAAGAAGTTGCAGAGTGGATGAGCAAAGATCCTATCCCAAGGCTTATAAATTACATGATTGACAACAACATTTTGAGCAAGGAAGAATTAACTGAAATAGACAACCAAATATCTAAAGAAATAAAGGAAGCTATTAAGTTTGCAGAGGAGAGTCCATGGCCTCCAATAGAATCTGTTGTTGAAGATATCTACACTGATATAGTAGAGGAGGTAAGAAAATGAAAGAACTTAGTATGATGGAAGCTATCAGGGAAGCCATGACAAAGAAGATGAGAGAAGACCCTACTGTGTTCATTATGGGTGAAGATGTTGGAGCTTTTGGCGGTTGTTTTGGGGTTACATCAGGCATGTTTGAAGAATTCGGGCAAGAGAGAGTTAGAGATACTCCTATATCAGAAGGAGCAATAATTGGATGTGCAGTCGGAGCTGCAGCAACTGGAACTAGGCCAATTGCAGAATTGATGTTTATAGATTTTGTGACTGTGGGAGCAGATCAATTAGTAAATCAGGCAGCAAAAATGAGATATATGGTTGGTGGAAAAATAAAATTGTCTATGGTAGTTAGGCTTCCTCTTGGTGCTGGTACAAGAGCTGCAGCACAACACTCCCAATCATTAGAAGCATGGATTGCTCATATCCCGGGGCTTAAAGTAGTTTATCCGAGTGTTCCAAGCGATGCCTATGGGCTTATGCTTAAAGCAATTGAAGATGACAATCCAGTTGTATTTCTTGAACATAAAATTTTATATGGAGTTAGAGGAGAAGTTGATGAAAATGCAAAACCAATTGAGTTTGGTAAGGCAGATATTAAAAGAGAGGGAAAAGACTTAACAGTTGCAGCAACAGGGAGAATGGTTCATGAAGCACTAAAAGCTGCTGAAGAACTATCAAAAGAAGGAATAGAGATAGAAATCTTTGACCCTAGAACTCTTTTCCCATTCGACAAAGAAACACTATTTAAATCCATTGAAAAGACAAATAAATTGCTTATTGTTTCAGAAGAGAACAAGCGAGGAAGTTTTGCTGGAGAAATATCAGCAATAGTAGCTGAGGAATGTTTTGACTATTTGGATGCACCAATCAGAAGATTATGTTCTGTAAACTCCCCAGTGCCATTTTCACCAGTACTTGAAGATTATTATATGCCAAATGCTAAAGACATAATTGAAGCAGCTAAATCAATCGTTTAAAATGGGGCAACTTTAAGTTGCCTCTCTTAATAGAGGTGATTGGATGAAAAAAATTGGAATAATAGCTAATCCAGCATCAGGAAAAGATATCAGGAGATTAGTTTCTCATGCAACTGTTGTCGACAATAACGAAAAAATAAATATAGTAAAAAGGATAATACTAGCTTCTCAAGGCACAGGAGTTGAAGAAATTTATATTATGCCAGACACATTTTTAATAGGTCATAAGGCAATCGAAGATCTAACTTTATCTAAAGAGCTTGAAGTATCAGTGAATATTTTAAAAATGGATGTACATGGGACATTAGCTGATACCATCAGAGCTGCTAAACTAATGGAAGATATTGGTGTAGATGTAATTGTCGTTTTAGGAGGAGATGGTACATTAAGAGCAGTTGCTAAAGGAAATTCTAAAGTTCCAATCATTGGCATTTCTACAGGGACTAACAATGTATATCCTAAGATGATTGAGGGAACAGTTGCAGGGATGGCTGCTTCTGTTATAGCTATGAATATGTGTGATAAAAACAATACTTGTATAAAAGATAAGAGGATAGAAATTTACAAAGATTCAAATCTTTTGGATATAGCATTAGTAGATTGTGTAATTTCCAGACAAACTTTTGTTGGCTCTAAAGCTATATGGGATGAACAAGACATTGTTAAAGTAATAGTAACCAATGCTCATCCAGCTGCAATTGGTTTTTCAACCATTGTAGGAGTTAGAAAAATAATCACCGATGCAGATGATTTTGGCGCAAGTGTAAACCTTAATGTTGGGGATGACTATTATGTTGCTCCGATAGCAGCAGGAACTATGAAATTAATACGAATCGACGAACCAGAAATCCTAAAAATAGGCGAGGGGTACAAAATAGAATTTAACTTTAATGGAGTAATGGCCCTAGATGGGGAAAGAGAATTGATTTTTAAAAGTGGAGAAATTTACGAGGTAAAGATAACGAGAAATGGTCCAATCAGAGTGGATGTAATGAAAACTATTGAATCTGCTCAAGAAAGAGGCTTTTTCAAACGCAAATAGAGGAGGGGTTTTATGGCAAAAGTGATTGTGATGCCAAAACTGGGATTAACTATGAAAAATGGGAAAATTATAAAGTGGCATAAGACAGAAGGTTCAGAAATAAAGACAGGAGATAAGCTTTTTAGCATAGAAACTGATAAATTAACAAATGATGTAGTAGCAGATGAAGAGGGAATATTATTAAAAATCATAGAAAGTGAAAACAGTATAGTTGATTGTTTAAAGCCTGTAGCAATAATTGGAGTAAAAGGAGAGGATATTTCTGAAATATTAAGAGATTTAATTAAAGAATCTCCAGCAGAGGATAAGGAAGAAATTAAATTCGCTGAAAAAGAAAAAAATGATTTTGATTTAAGTGAAAAAATAAAGATTTCACCAGTTGCAAAGAAAGTAGCTATAGAAAATAACATAGATTTTACTAGGATTAAAGGTACTGGTCCGAATGGAAGAATCATATTAGAAGATATAGAGAGGGAAATCGAAAAGAGCAAACTTATAAAAATTACACCAACAGCTAAAGTAATATCAGAGGAATTAGGTATTCAGTTTAATGAAATTGATAAGAATGGGAGAATAAATAAAGAAGATGTTTTAAGATTAAGTGAAAAAAACGCATATGATGAATTAGTTAAACCTTTAGAAATAAGAACACCTATGAGTACAATGAGAAAGATCATATCTGAAAGGATGACACAAAGTGCATTTACTGCTCCAAGTGTTAATTATACAATCTCAGTAGATATGACAAAATTGATAAATGTAAAAGATGATCTATCAAGAGAATTTAAAATCACATTTACTGATTTAATAGTTAAAATAACATCGATTGTATTACTAGATTTTCCACTTTTAAATAGTACTATCGATGGAGATGATATAATTACTCGAAATTACGTGAATATGGGAGTTGCAGTTGCATTAGAAGAGGGATTGTTGGTACCTGTTGTAAAAAATAGCCATATAAAATCTTTAAAACAAATTTCATCAGAAATAAAAGACTTGACTTATAGAGCTAAAACAAATCAGCTTTCTAGTGATGAACTAAACGGTGGTACATTTACGGTTACAAATATCGGAAAGTTTGGTATAGAAAGCTTTACACCTATAATCAATCAACCTGAATCTGCTATATTGGGAATAAGTGCAATATTAGACAAACCCATTGTCGTAAATGGAGAAATTAAAATTATATCAGCTATGAATTTATCATTAACTGCTGATCATAGAACTGTAGATGGAGCAGTTGCAGCATTGTTTTTGCAAAAATTAAAAGAGTCTTTAGAAAATCCATTAGCTAAGCTGGTGAGGTGATTTGATGAAAGTAGGGATACTAGGATCTGGTCCAGGAGGGTATGTATGTGCTATTAGATTAGCACAATTAGGTGCTGATGTTACAGTTATAGAAGATAGACATATTGGAGGAGTATGTTTAAATAAAGGGTGTATACCTACAAAAGTTATGCTACACTCTACAGAATTATATGATTTATTAAAGAGAGATAGTGAAGCGCTAGGTATAAAACATGATGGTTTAAAATTTGATTTAGGGTTATTAAATACTAGAAAAACTCTTGTTATTAGTCAATTAGAAGAGGGAATTAGATCATTATTTAAGTCGTATAATATAGAGTTAATAAATGGTAGAGGCAAATTCTTAAATGAATATGAAATAGAAATAACATCTCCAGAGGGAATTAAAATCTTAAAGTTTGATAAAATTGTAGTTGCTACTGGTTCTAAGCCTATGAAAGTGCAAATAGAAGGTATAAATTTGG
>NZ_JBSQIL010000038.1:0-18066 GCF_055108775.1 Soehngenia sp.
ATCAAAAGTTTGTAAGGTTAAATTAGACCCCTAAATTTGTAAGACTAAATTAGACTGTTTTTGAAAAGGGGGTCTAATTTACTTTTACAATTAACTAGAGTTATTCTTTCACTTGCAAGATGTAAAGTTAGCTTGACACGCTAAAAATAATATAGTATAATTCATGTAAAGCTAGCTTTACAAAAAAGGAAGTGGTTGAATGAAGAATCGACTGGAAGAGATTCGAAAGAAAAAAGGAATAAAACAAGAAGATTTAGCAGAGATTTTACATGTTTCAAGACAAACTATTAGCTCTTTAGAAAATGGCAAATATAATCCGTCGATCCAACTTGCTTTTAAAATTGCGAGATATTTTGACATGCATATTGAAGAAATTTTTTTATATGAGGAGGATGAATATGGACAGTAAGATTAAAAAGTATTATCTATCAAGGTTTTTATTGGGATTATTAGGTTATTTCATTGGAGGCACAATATTTGTTTTAATGGGAGGACGCGGAGGTTTTTATCGTATAATAGCATCCGTTGCTTTTTCTGGAATACTATTTCTATTGTCAGAGTTTATAACTGCTAAAAGGAATCCGGTATTGAAGTATAAGATTGAAATAGAAGAGCAGGATGAGAGGGGACAAGTTATTCAAGGGAAAGCTAGTTCTTTTTCGCTTATGTTTATGATGTTGGTGCATTTATCAATTATGTTCTTAGGAGCATTTTTTGAGAATACAGTAATTTCATTAGGAGCAGCAGGTCTAGTACTCTTGCAGAACGCTATTTTTGTAGTTTCTACAGTATACTGGAGATCTAAACTTTAATATATCGGTACCCTATTTGACCTTTATAAGATAAAAGGAGAAGTGTTGTTTTGGTGAAGCTATATTATTTGAAATAATTAGTTGGATGTAATAGTTTATAAGTTCATAGAATAACATGACAGAGAATAAACTTTATAATTGAATTGAGGGAAAAAGATGGAAGGATTGAAAATTGACAATAATTATTTAACTGCCAAAGAATATAGTTTTAAATATAAGAAACAGCGTGATTGAGCTCATTGTAGAAATTATTATAGAACTTTCAAAGAAAAGAACTAATAGACTTCATTGCTATTAGTAGCATTAGTGGTTGCTCTGTTCTTTTTGGCTTAAATATCTGTTCATAACATATTGTCTGGGAATTCCAAATACGATAAACTTTCATTAGAAGCTTATGTGGTATGCAAATGCAGTGATTTTATGATGAGCATTCTGAGCAGAGCTCCATAAATTACGTGATCTTGGTTCCTAATGACCAATGAAGTCTTGCAGTTTATGGTTTATTTAAGGCTATCAATATTGATCTCGGACTTTTCTTTCTGATCACGGAGATGGAAGATTTTGTTGGATATAGCATCGTAGTTCATATTGTTGCTATTTTTTTGATGAGCTTCTACTGAGTTATTGAATTTAAGAAAAGATTTTAATATTACCTCATATTAAATAGTTTTGGAGGAAGAAAATGAATATAGAACATGTAGCTGCATATTTCAATGATCTAGAAGCAGCGAGAGAATTTTTTATCAAATACTTTGGTGCAAAAAGTGATGAAGGTTATTATAACAAGAATAAAAATTTTCGTTCATATTTTCTTACTTTTGATAGTGGTGCAAGACTTGAAATTATGAACAAGCCAGATTTGGATGATCCGGTGAAAACATTAAATCGCACTGGATATATTCATGTAGCATTCAGCCTTGGGAGTAAAGAAAAGGTGGATGAATTGACAGAACTAATAGCTAAAGATGGGTATAAGGTAATTAGTGGTCCAAGGACTACTGGAGATGGATATTATGAAAGCTGTTTGATTGGAGTAGAAGGGATACAGATAGAACTTACAGTTTAACATTAGTATATTTTATTTTTATTTTTTACATAAACAATATTAAATAAAGGGGGATAAGTACTATGTATTTTAGACAAGTAACATTGATGGTTGAAAAACTTGAGGAATCACTCGAATTTTATCAGGAAGTTATTGAAATGACGATTACAAAGCGAATTAAAGCTGGAGAAGGAGAGGTAGTATTTTTATCAACTGATAATGGAGGAACAGAAATTGAATTAGTTTGCATGCCAAACACCCCAAAATTAGAAAGTAAAGGGATATCACTTTGTTTTGAAGCAGAGAACTTAGATGAAAAACACGAATTTGTTAAATCCAAGGGACTTAACCCTTCAGAAATAAGAACGCCTGATAGCAATAGCCGCTATTTCTGGGTTTATGACCCCAACGGAATATCAATACAAATAAGACAAGACCTTTAATATAGCTATAATGAGATGAGTAGGAATTAAACACTGTTTATAAGAGAATTATGTTGAAAAATAATATTAAATAATGGGGGAAAAAATGGAGAATAATGTTAAAGATATAAAATATTATTTGAAAAAATCATTTCCATTTATCATAGCTATTTTTATGTCAGCAATAATAGTTGCTGCTTCACAAGTATCTATAGCATTGTCAATGAAATATGCCTTGGAGATGCTTTTATCTGAAAAATACAATGAAATAATTTACCTTTTGATAATCTTTTTAGCAATTATCCTAATATCTGGGCTAGGGTATTATCTATTAGGGGTCTCAGGAGCTAAGTTTAAGAAAAGTTATCTTTTTTCGTTAAAGAAAGATTGTACAGACCAAATATTAAAAATGTCCATGAGAGATTTTTCACAACACTCAATTGGAGAAATATCATCAGCAATAACAAATGATGTGAATAAATTTGAAACTCAATATTTAGACACTATTATAAAGATAATTTTACAAACCACTACATTTATTTTTTCAAGCATTGTCTTATTTTACTACAACCCTTTGTTAGCACTTAGCATATACATATTTGCTGCTATTATGGTGTTTTTACCTAGAAAATCATACCAACAAATGGGTCTTTTAGGAAAGATGTATTCTGAATCTATGGGGGAATATAGCAAAAAGGTTCAAGAATTGTTGACTGGTTTCTTAGCTATTAAGACTTCTAATATAAACCAAATGGTAAGTGAAGAGGTAGATTCTCTTAATGATAAAAATGAAACGGCACGATATAATATTGGAATAAAAGAGGCAAAAATTTCATCGATGCTTGCAATTTTTAGCTTAATGACATTTTATATTCCGTTTTTAATCGGAGTAATATTTGTGTTTACAGGAGCCGTAGAGATTGGAGTTTTGATTGCGGTAATTAACTTGAGTGGTTCAGTCATAAATCCAGTTCAACAGATTGGTGGCAATATTGCAAGTTTAAAGGCAGGTCAAGGGATTTTTGATAATATTTCTCAAATCATAAATTCGATAGATGAAGAACAAAAATCTTACAAAGAGGAAGAAAAAGTTCAAATTGATACATTTAATTCCAAATTGGCTATGGATAAAGTAACTTTTTCATATGGCGAAAGAATAATTCTTTCAGACTTTTCTTTAGAGATTCTTAAAGGAGAAAAGGCTTTAATTTTAGGTTCAAGTGGATCAGGCAAATCGACAATATTAAAGTTATTAGCAGGATTATATGATGATTACACAGGAAGTATATATATAGATGACAAAGAGATTAGAGATATTTCATCTGAATCGCTTTTCAAGTTGATTTCTTTTGTTCCTCAGGATACTTTTATTTTCAACAAATCGGTTAGAGAAAATATAACTCTTTCTACGCAGACTGATTTAACTAGACTTGAGAGAGTAATAAAAGATGCATTGCTAGACGAATTTATAAATAAATTAAGCAAAGGAATGGAGACAATATTAGGTGATGGAGGGACTAATTTATCAGGCGGTGAAAAACAAAGAATTGCAATTGCCAGAGCGCTATACCGTGATACTCCAATTCTTTTAGTAGATGAGCCTACTGCTTCACTAGATGAAGTAAATAGCAAGATGATATTTGATATATTACTTAATTCTTCAAAAACAATAGTTTGTGTAACTCATAAAATAGATAAAGAGCAAATGCAAAAATTTGATATCGTTGTAAACATCGAAAAAGATTCTAAACCTAATTATAATTAATAGTATTTTAAAAATAAAATGTCCATTAAATTGATTTCAAAATGGACATTTTATTTTTTTGTTCTAATTTAAAGAAAAATTTATCGATAATATTATAATATTTATTTTAAATTTTGATATATATCAATGTTTTATTATTCACTTCTTGATAATATTAAAATACAAAATAAGTCAAATTAGAAAATTGAAAGGGGTATGTGTGATGAAGGAACATGAAACATTCATAAAAGATAGTGAAGGATATTTGAAAAAATTAGAACAATTAATTCCAATCGTAGATCGAGTTCATGGAGGAAATCATCCTGAATTTCATGAGGTAAGGGAATTATTCGGCTTAATTCTCAATAAAACAAATGTATCAAAAACAGGAAAACCTAATATTGACGAGGAGATCTATAAATTGCGTGAATTAACTGCTAATTACAAAGTACCTAGTGATGTTTGTGAAAGTTACGAAGAAGTATACATTATGCTGGCAAAATTAGATGAGATATACAGTAAGTAGAATGTATTTATATCAAAAGGTTTGTCTAGAAAGAGGCGAGTATAGATGCAAAAAATGATATTAGAAAGAAAAAATCACATAACACTTGTGATTGGGATTTTAATTGCTACTGCATTTATAAGCAAATTAGGATTTGGGAACAAAGGAATTTTCTTGTGGTTACTGGTTTTTGCGTCTTTTTTAGGCGTAACGCCTATAGCTATACAAGCATATCAAGCTCTTAAGGTTAAAGTAGTCAGCATAGATGTGTTGGTAACCATAGCAGTAGCTGGTGCGTTTCTAATAAGAAATTTTGAAGAATCAGCCATTGTGACATTCCTTTTCTTATTTGGAGCATATCTAGAACAAAGGACATTGAACAAAACAAGATCAGCTATAAAGGAATTGACGGAAATGGCTCCGGAAAGTGCCTTAAAACAGATGGATAACGGAGAGTTTGAAATTGTTGAAGTAGGCGAGGTAGAAGTAGGGGACATATTGCTTGTTAAAACTGGTGCAAAAATACCTGTCGACGGAACCATTATAACCGGAGAGGGTTACATTAATGAAGCAAGTATCACAGGTGAATCCTTCCCAGTTTTTAAGAAGAGAGATTCTAAAGTGTTTGCTGGGACTATTTTGGAGAATGGAACTCTTAAAATTATTGCAGACAGAGTAGGGGAAGATACGACGTTTGGGAAGATAATTGAATTGGTGGAAGAGGCACAAGACTCTAAATCAGAAGCAGAAAGATTTATCGACAGGTTTTCAAAACATTATACACCTGCAGTGCTTGTGCTATCTTTCATAGTATGGTTGGTTTCAAGGGATATCGAATTGGCAATCACAATACTAGTATTAGGATGTCCTGGAGCGTTGGTGATAGGCGTTCCTGTATCCAATGTAGCAGGTATTGGAAATGGTGCAAAACATGGAGTTCTTTTAAAGGGTAGCGAAGTAATCCATGATCTTAATAGGATCGATACCATCGTATTTGATAAGACAGGAACACTTACAATAGGCAATCCAAAAGTTGTTCAACAGAAAATTTACACTGACAAATTTGAAAAGATATTAAGTTACCTATTGAGCATAGAAAAGGAATCAGATCATCCTCTTGCAAATGCTATAGTTGAATATATTGGTGATGTTAAAGCTTATCCAGTGGAGAGGACAGAGGTAATTAGAGGTGGAGGAATCATAGCTCAGATAGATGGACACAGGGTTGCAGTTGGCAATGTAGCTTTGATGGAAAAAGAAAATGTGTATTTAAGTGAAAGGATAAAGAAGGATATTTTAGAGATGCAAAATGATGGCGACTCATTGGTTCTGACTTCATTAGACGGTGAACTACAGCTTTTGATGGGCATTCGTGATCCAATCCGCCAAAATGTAAAAGGAACTTTGCAAAAGCTCAAGAAATTAGGTGTAAAAAACTTAGTAGTGCTTTCTGGGGACAATCAGGGAACAGTTGATTTAGTAGCAAAAGAACTAGGACTTACAGAAGCATTTGGAAATATGTTACCTGAGGATAAGCAATCATTTATTAAAAATCTTCAGGCTAAAGGCCAAACAGTAGCATTTGTTGGAGACGGGGTAAATGACAGTCCTTCCTTGGCATTGGCACAGATTGGCATCGCTATGGGCAGTGGTACAGATGTGGCAATAGAAACATCTGATGTAGTATTAATGAACTCTGATTTTGAACGCTTACCTCATGCATTGGGGTTGGCTAAAGCAACTGCCAAGAATATGCGTCAAAATATTGTGATAGCAGTAGGAGTAGTACTGGTTTTACTTATCAGCGTTTTCTTCAGTGAATGGATGAATATGTCCATTGGAATGTTGGTCCATGAATCGAGTATACTCGCTGTAATACTAAATGGCATGAGATTGTTGCGTTACAGATTAAGGTACTAATCAGAAAGCAAGTGAATGATTTTTACAGAGATCGATGAAAAAATTTGGCAAGGGGTATAATTAAAAAAGAAGGGATGATGAAAATGAAAAAAGCAATTATTCAATTGGAACCTTTGACTTGTCCATCGTGCATGCAAAAGATAGAAAATGGTGTTAAATCCATAGATGGAGTCGAAAACAACAGTGTAAATGTATTGTTCAACTCAAGTAAAGTAAAGTTTAACTATGACGATGAAAGATTGACAATCAAGGAGGTTGAAAAGGTCATAGAAAAGCTAGGCTATGAAGTGAAGAAAGCTCAGGTCAAAGATATATAATATCAAGGACACCTTATTGATTAGCAAACTCCCAATATTCAGGTTTAGATTTTGGGTAAAATATAGAATGGTAGGTGAAGAAATTGTCTCAATGTAACCACTCAAAAGAATTATGTGTAAGGAAAGTGCCGATATTTTCAGAGTTAGATGATGAAAAACTCTTGGAGATAAACAACCTTGTTCGAAAAAAAGAGTATAAGAATGGTGAAATCATATGTCGTGAAGGAGATCCAGGCGAATATCTATATATAATTGAATCCGGTTTAGTCAAACTATTTAAGATTGGTAAAAATGGGAACGAATATATATTGAGGTTATTAAGAGAAGGACAATTTTTTGGAGAAATGGTGCTGTTTAAGGACGATGTATTGAACAGCAGTGCTGAGGCGATTGGAGATTGTCGCATTTGTACAATTCATAAGAATGACCTAGAGATGTTAATAAAAACATCTTCAGATCTTTCCTACAGTCTTTTGGCCGCAGTAACAAGCCAACTAAACAAGGCTGAAATCCAATTGGAGTCTTTAGTGCTTGAAGATGCAATGGAAAAAACCTTAAGGCTATTGCTTGAATTAGCAAAGGAAAATGGCATTAAGAATGAAGAAGGGATATTGATTGATTTACCACTAAGTCGTGCTGGCTTAGCAAGCTTAATTGGAGTTACTCATGAGACTTTGAGTCGTAAATTATCAGAGTTACAGGAAGAAGGAATTTTGCTAATTAAAGGGCAAAAACAATTATTATTAACAAATAAGGTGAATGTGGAATAAATATAATAGAATTATCGACATTATTTTTTTTACAATTATTGTAGGACAAATTATATGATCTAAATTTGTAAAAAGTATAATCTGTGTATAAATAATAAATTGATAAAAAATGTAAAAAACACAGATAACTATATAGATTAAGATACAATGATAGAAATTCTATATATCAAGAACAGTAGTAAGATGTTTTAAAGACATGCTAAAAGCCTCATATTTTTAACAATTAGTGCATAAAAAAATAAACATATTCGATTAGAGTAGGAAACTTTAAATATAAATTGGAGATTATTGCATCATATAAAAACAGGATTTGCATTCTAATATTAATAGAAAATTATTTAATTATTTTCCAACAATTAATCAACACTATAAACAATAATAAATAATTGACAAATAATATCATGTATCATACTATATTCAATAGGGGATGAAGTTCCCCCTGGGTTTAAAACCTAAACTGCTAATATAGCTGATGACTTCTGCGACAAAATATCGCAGGATCATTGGCTTTTTTAATGCCTGATTAAAGATAGGGGAGAATTATATGTTATTATCACTTGCATTAATATTCTTATGTGGGATGACACTAGGCAAGATATTTGAAAAATTAAAACTTCCAAAGTTGCTAGGAATGCTTTTGACTGGCATTTTACTAGGGCCTTATGTATTAAACTTACTTGATCCTACTATTTTGGAAACATCAACAGATTTAAGACAAATAGCTTTGATAATCATACTTACTCGAGCAGGGTTGAATCTTGACATCAAGGATTTAAAAAAAGTAGGTCGTCCTGCAATACTTATGTGTTTTGTACCAGCTAGTTTTGAAATCGTCGGTATGATGGTTTTAGGCCCCAAGCTTTTAGGAATTGATCTGTTAGATGCAGCGATAATGGGTACGGTTGTTGCTGCTGTTTCACCAGCTGTTATAGTACCTAGAATGCTTAAACTGAATGAAAGCGGGTATGGTAGAGATAAAAGTATACCTCAAATGATTATGGCTGGTGCTTCAGTAGATGATGTCTATGTAATTGTTCTTTTTACTGCTTTTACAGGATTGGCACAGAGTGGTAATGTTACTCTAATTGATTTTTTAACTATACCAACCTCGATTATCTTGGGGATAGCAGGTGGAGTAATATCAGGATTATTACTTTCGTTTTTATTTGGCAAATTTCATATTAGAGATACTAGTAAAGTGATCATTATTCTTTCTATATCATTTTTACTTGTTACATTAGAACATTCAATGACAGGGGTTGTTGGATTCTCTGGATTACTAGCAGTAATGGCATTGGGTGCATCTCTTCAGCAAAAAAAGTATGAAGTCTCAAAACGTCTTTCAGGTAAGTTTTCAAAGTTGTGGGTAGGAGCAGAAGTGTTGCTTTTCGTGCTAGTTGGTGCAACTGTTAATATAAAGTATGCTCTAAATGCTGGTTTTTTATCGATTCTACTAATAATTAGTGTTACAATATTTAGATTAGTTGGAGTATATATTAGTCTCATAAGAACAGAATTAAATTATAAAGAAAGAATTTTTTCAGGTTTTTCCTATATCCCAAAAGCAACTGTTCAGGCTGCTATTGGAGGGTTACCTTTGGCAATGGGGCTTACTTCTGGAGAGATTATTTTAACTGTAGCAGTCTTATCAATAATTATAACAGCACCTATCGGGGCTTTACTAATTGATAGATCATATGAGAAGCTACTAACAAGAGAGTATTAATCGGATAAAAGGTTCAATAAAAAATTACTAGTGAAGTGTAAACCATAAAGAATAAAATGTTATAATAATGTCATAGATTAGAAAAATGAATTTAAATGAAAAATTAAGAGTTATTTAGGCTAAATGATAAACTCTATAAAGGAGTTACAACTAATATGAGTAATTTTAGATTTATTTCAGAAATAAAAAATCGATTTGAGAATAGGCATTTAACAAATAGATATATAAAAAAATCTATCGTGTTGACGTCAGTTCTTCTTTTAAGCCTCATACTTTATGCTTGTTCACCAAATGAAAATAATGACTCCAATTTACCGATCGATACAATTCCCGATATCATAGAAACAAATGAACCTTATGATCCACCAGATGTATCGGGAGATAAACAACCACCATCGCCTACACTTGAGACAACGGAACCATCATCTCAAAGTGATATATCAGCTGTTATAGAAAAAGCTGTTAAAGCTTTTGTTCCCAGTGTTTCGTTTGACATGTCTAATATGAATTTATCAAAAGACGAAGTGCAGATGACAATACAAAACGCATATTTTGATGTTCTTTCAAATGATCCATCATTAAAATATGCTTATTCGATCACTATTCAATATGATGACAGAAGTCAAATGGCATTGTGCCAGTTAAACTATATGCCATATAAAACAGGTGAGGTGAATCCCAATAATATTCCAGAAGGTGCTTATGTCATTTCTACTTACCAAGATTTAATAAAAGTAACTAACCAACTAACAGGACAAAAGTCAGCACAGATAGCTATAATTAATCCAGAGCTGGATTATGAGATAATGCAAAAAGTACTTCTATCTCAATGTGGTTATGGTTATATCATCTACTCATTTAATGATGATGCAACAAAATTACTTGCGTCTGCTCCAATAGGAATGACTTTAGAGCAGTGTGTAGATAGAATTGAAAAAGCTGATGAGTATGCAGAAAACATTTTAAAAAGTATTATCACAACGGGAATGTCAGATGAAGAAAAGATTAAATCTGTATATGATTATGTAACTTCTACAGTTGTGTATGATCCCGAATTTAAAGGCAGTACATCTGATGTATCCATTGACTCGACCACAGCTTATGGAGCATTTAAAAATAAGACTGCTATTTGTGGTGGATATGCAAATGCTGTATATTTACTTTTGTCTCACTTAAATATTCCATGTTACAATGTTACTGGAAAAGGACAAGGCGTAGATCATATGTGGAATGTAATTCAATATAATGATACTTTTCTATATTTTGATGCCACATGGGATGCTGGTGTGGATAGCAACTACTATGTTTATTTTGCAAAAACTCAGGATTATTTTGAAACCTTTTCCCATATCTGGGATACAAATATGATAGATGCTCTCACAAAATAATATTATTTTCTAAAAAATATTTGTTTTAATTTTAAATATTATAAAATTTATATTCTTAAAGATGCACTTTTTTAACTATAACAAGCAGTGCATCTTTATTTATTTAAGTAAACTCAGTTAATAAGGGGTATAATAGTTAAATAACAAAAAACGGACATGAAAAAGAAGTGTTATTAATAAAAAATCAAATCTATAACACTGATAAATTCTTCAATTTATCGATTCGAGGAGGTGTAGAATGCATTGGATATAAAAGAAAATAAAAAGTTTGTAATTATTTTAATCATTTTAATAACAATAATAATCGGAGGCACAATTGGTTATATGAACTTGCTACAGGTAAGCTGGATAGATGCGCTCTATATGACTATAATAACAATATCTACTGTAGGATATGGTGAGGTAGCAGAGATGACAGATGCAGCAAAGTTTTTTTCAATATTTATTATATTTCTAGGACTGGGTACTGCAGGATATGCTTTAACCAGTTTTGCATCGTTATTTTTGGAAGGGACTTTTAAAGAGGCATGGAGGTGGAGACGAATGGAAAATAAAATTGAGCAATTAAATAATCATTATATTATATGTGGGGCAGGAGAAACAGGGCAAAGTGCTATACAACAATTTCAAAAAAGCAAAGTTGATTTCGTGGTGATTGAAAAAAATGAAAAAATTGCTCAAGCTCTGGTTAATGAAGGTATATTAACAGTAATAGGAGATGCTACTCGAGAGGATATTCTTGATAAATGTAGAATCCAGTATGCAAAAGGGTTAATAACGAGTTTACCTGATGATGCCGAAAATGTATTCGTAGTTTTGACGGCTAGAGTTATGAATAAAAATCTTCATATAGTGTCACGTGCTATAGAGAAAAATGCTCATGGGAAGTTGATGAAAGCAGGAGCTAATAACACAATATCTCCAAATGAAATAGGTGGAAGAAGGATGGCGGCACTAGCCCTTAGGCCTGCTGTAATTTCATTTTTAGATATTATCACCCATGCAGGCGATGTAGTTCTAGATTTAGAGGATGTTGAAATCTGTGATGGTGGAGAAATTTTAGGCAAAACACTAAAAGAAGCTAGAATTCCAGAACGTACTGGACTTGTTGTTTTAGCCATCCAAAAAAAAGGTGAAAGAGATCTTATGTTAAACCCAAGCTCTGATGAAATGCTAAATTTAGGAGATGTGTTAATCGTATTAGGGCAAGAGGAACAGATTAAGCAGTTAAGAGAAATGGCATGCGACTGTGGTATAAGGGACATAATTGAATAAATATAATGAAAAAATGCAATAAGTACTAGTTAATTCAGCAAAATATTTATTGACTTATAAGTGTTGATAATATATTATTGTATCATAATTAATTGAATTAAATTAAATTTAAATAAATTGAAATTATGCCTAGAATTTTGAGAGGGGTTTTATGGAAAAATACAACAAAATAAAATTAGAAAATCAAATTTGCTTTCCTTTGTATGCATTATCAAGAGAAATAATAAAATTATACAATCCAGTGCTTGATAAATATAATTTAACCTATACTCAATATATTACCATGCTTGTGATATGGGAAGAAGAGAGGATAGCATTCAAGGACTTAGGGAAAAGATTACATCTAGATTCTGGAACATTAACTCCAGTTTTAAAGAAATTAGAATCAATGGAATTGATCAATAAATACAGGAGCAAAGAGGATGACAGAAATGTTATTGTTGAAGTTACAGAAAAAGGTAAATTGTTAAGAGAAGAAATACTTAAAGTGCCTGAGGAAATTTACTGCAAATTGAACATTGGTACAGACGAATTGCTTTCATTAAAAAAACAACTTGATGAGATGTTAAATCGTATAAATGAGTAAATTAAAATAAAAAATGTTTTATCATTAAATTAAGAGGAGATGATTTAAAATGGCAAGTGTTGAAGTTAATAAAGAAGCGCCAGATTTTGAATTGGAAGATTATTTAGGCAGAAAAATTAGACTGTCAGATTTTAAGGGTAAAAGCAATGTTTTAATAGTATTAAATAGAGGCTTTGTTTGACCATTTTGCAGAAAGCATATGATGCAGTTGCATCAAGACTATGATAAATTTATGAAGAAAAATACCATGATATTTGTTATTGGGCCAGAAAATGCTGAGAAATTCAAACAGTATTGGGAAGAAAATGATTTAAAGCTTTATGGTATACCAGACCCCAAACATAGTGTTCTCAAAACATATGGGCAGCAAGTTAATCTATTCAAATTAGGTAGGATGCCAGCTCAAATGCTGGTAGATAAAGAAGGAATATTAAGATTTGTCCATTATGGGCACTCAATGCAAGATATACCGGAGAACTCTGAAATACTTGAGATTATTGACAATTTATAAGTAACTAAATTTCTTTTTTTAAAAAAGCACGATTGAATTTAATCATTTTGAGGATATCTTTAATGGACACATATATAACGAAATTAAACTTTACTTTTATATTACGAATATTTTACTGTAATTAAAAGAAATCTATGACCAATTGATTTATATTGATATTATATAGATTAAAATTCATTGTAAAATTATTAGAATGGAGAACAAATGAGTGAAATAAAAGAATTATCAGTTATACAACTCCGAGAATTATTAAACACTTTGGAAAATAGGTTTTTTAAAAATATTAACAGGCATAAAGACATTTTATGGGAGGATGTATTAGCTAATCTTAATCAAAACAAATATAAATATTATGCTTTATATAATATGGAAATGACAGATGGTGAGCCTGATGTAGTTTTTCACGATGAAGAAAAGAAAGAATTTGTATTTATTGATTGTTCAAAGGAAAGTCCAAAAGGGAGAAGATCTCTCTGCTACGATGAAGATGCTCTTCTAATGAGAAAAACAATGAAACCCAAAGGTAGTGCTATTGGAATGGCAAAGGAATTAGGGATAGAAATCTTAACTGAAGAAGAATATAAAGAATTCCAGAAATTAGGGGAATTTGATACTAAAACTTCAAGCTGGGTAAAAACACCTGACAAAATAAGGAAATTAGGTGGAGCATTATTTTGCGATAGACGTTACGATAGTGTATTTGTATATCATAATGGAGCAGAATCGTATTATTCTTCAAGAGGCTTTAGAGGCTTACTTAGAGTATAGGATTTATGAAGAAAATTAGGAGGGTATACATTTGGAAAATGATAAATTGAAAGTAGCATTCATTTGTGTACACAATTCATGTAGAAGTCAGATTGCAGAGGCTTTAGGCAAATATTTAGCTTCTGATGTATTTGAAAGCTACTCAGCTGGAACGGAAACAAAACCTCAAATAAATCAGGATGCAGTTAGGCTTATGAAAGAGATATACGGCATAGATATGGAAAAGGATCAATATTCTAAACTTATAACTGAGCTCCCAGAGATTGATGTTGTAATTAAGATGGGTTGCAATGTAATTTGTCCTTTTGTGCCATCTAAATATGAGGAAGATTGGGGATTAGACGATCCTACGGGAAAGAGCGATGAAGAATTTAAGAAAGTTATTTTCACAATAGAAGAAAAAATAAAAGAATTAAAGGAAAAGATAGAATCGCAGGAGTTAGTGATATAGTTTAAAAATTATACAAACTAAAACTATGGTTCTAAAATATAAATAGTAGTATAATGTTTATGGTTATTAAATTCATAGGATAAGAAGGGATATTATGATTATAACAACTACACCAAGCGTAGACGGCAAAGAGATAGTAGAGTATAAGGGAATAGTATTCGGTGAGGTTATAGCAGGGGTTGATTTTATTAAAGATTTTGCTGCTGGCTTGTCAAATTTCTTTGGTGGAAGATCAAAGTCCTACGAAGGGGAGCTGATTGAAGCTAGACAAGAAGCGATACGTGAAATGGAAGAGAGAGCTATGAAACTAGGAGCAAATGCAATAGTAGGTGTAGATATTGACTATGAAGTATTAGGACAAGGCGGGAATATGATAATGGTGATAGCTTCAGGTACAGCTGTTATAACTAAATGAAGGGTAGATAAAAAGCTAATGGTTAATTAACCATTAGCTTTTCTACATCATAAAGTAGTTTCATTGTATTTTTTGGGTTTATAAAAGCAACAATTAAAATTTTTATTATTGTCAATATTTCATCATTATTATAATTACCCTGTAAATGTATACAATTTTTTTATATAAAATTAGTTTTTAGTCTTTACAAAAATGATTTATGATGATATCATAGTAAAGTAAAATTTAATATGATAATGTGATGACGAGAAAGAGTAATCGATAATTAGCTTATAGAGAGTGTATGTTTGGTGGAAATACATAGTGAAAGATTGATGAACACATCTTTGAGCAGGTTGGTGAAATCATTTGAGAGTAGCCGTATTCGAATTGCAATCGTTAGTTTGCACAGGTATAGAAATTTTGTACCTAGTGAGGATGGTATATTAAAATACCATTGAATTGAGGTGGGACCACGGGATTAACTCTCGTCCTCTAGTTAGATAAGCTAGAGGGCGAGAGTTTTTTAATTTAATTTTAAGTAAAGGGGTAGATTTAAATGTTAAGAA
This sequence comes from Soehngenia sp., assembly GCF_055108775.1. Classification (NCBI taxonomy): domain Bacteria; kingdom Bacillati; phylum Bacillota; class Tissierellia; order Tissierellales; family Tissierellaceae; genus Soehngenia; species Soehngenia sp. The sequence continues at coordinate 15,204 of NZ_JBSQIL010000038.1, forward strand.
AGAAAAAGTTCGCAGTTGTTTTAGGATTGGTGTTGTTAATGAATTTGGTTTCGGCTTGTACACAGGAGGTAAGTTCCAACAGTGAAGACACTTTTGTAATTGGACTCGATGACACATTTGCACCTATGAGCTTTAGAAATGAAAAAAATGAAATAGTGGGTTTTGATGTAGATCTTGCAGAAGAGGTGGCTAAAAGAAATGGATGGAATATCAGATTTCAACCTATAGATTGGGCAATGAAAGAAACTGAACTCAATTCAGGCAATATTGACATGATATGGAATGGATATACAATCACAGATGAAAGAAAAGAAAAGGTGAATTTCACTGAAGCTTATCTTACTAATTCGCAAATAATTGTTACACTAAAAGATTCTTCCATATATAAAATATCTGATTTAAAGGATAAAACAGTTGCGACACAAGCTGAATCAAGCTCACTTGATGCTGCAAGAGCTTTGGATGGATTTATTGAAAGCCTAAAAAATGGCAAGTTAATAGAATACTCAACTTTTAATGAAGTCTTCAATGATCTTGAATCAGGAAGAACCGATGCTATTATTGTTGATGAAGTGCTTGCAAGATATTATATGAACAACAAAGGAGAAGGATTATATAGAGTACTTGAAGAAAATTTAGGAATTGAAGAATATGGTGTAGGAGTTCGAAAAGAAGATGAGGATTTGCTGAATAAGTTAAATGTGACTTTAAATGAAATGAAGGATGATGGAACTTATGATGAAATTTACGAAAGATGGTTTGCTAAATAGCTTTATATGTAAGGTGGAGAGATGATCCGATGAAAATTTTAGAGATGCTAATTCCGATGACTTTAGAAGGGTTAAAAGTGACAATGAGCGTTTTTGCTGTGACGCTTATTGTGTCTCTTCCATTATCTACATTTGTTGCTTTGCTAAGAGGAGCAAAAAACAAATATATTAGTAAACTTACAAGTGCTTATATATATGTCATGAGAGGTACTCCACTATTATTACAGTTGATGTTTATTTTCTTTGGATTCCACTATATTCCTGTTATAGGATATGCTTTCAGCAGATTTCAAGCAATTTATATTGCTTTTATATTGAATTATACTGCTTATTTTGCAGAAATTATCAGAGGAGGAATAAATACAATCGATATAGGGCAATATGAAGCAACTAAAGTTCTGGGAATTGGAAAAAGCTATGCCTTTATCAAAATAATTTTACCTCAAGTAATTAAAAATACAATTCCTTCATTGGGAAATGAAATAATCACACTTGTCAAAGATACTTCATTGGTTTATATACTTGGTGCTACTGACATATTAAAAGCAGCAAAATCTGTTTCAAACACTTATTCTACTTTTGTTCCATATATATTTGTAGCTTTAGTGTACCTAATAATTATTGCGATATTTACCAAAGTTTTATCAAGCATAGAACGACAATTTGATTATTATAGATAGGAGAAAACAATGAGCATAGTAGTAGAAAATATAAGCAAATATTTTGATGAAATTAAAGTTTTTGAGAATTTATCATTTGAAGCTGATAATGGGAAGATATTATGTATAGAAGGAAAATCAGGTGAAGGAAAGACAACACTTCTAAGATGCCTTAATAAACTCGAACAAGTTGATGAGGGCAAAATTATCATTGATGGAGATGATATATTAGAGATCAAAGATGCAAAAAAAATAGGATCTAAGATTGGGCTTGTGTTTCAAAATTATAATCTTTTCCCACATCTATCAGTAGTTGAAAATTTAACTATTACACCAAATTATTTAAAGATATTGAGTAGAGAGAATGTATATCTAAAAGCGAAAGAATTGTTAAGATCCTTAGAAATTGAAGATAAAGAGAAGATGTATCCTTATCAATTGTCAGGAGGTCAAAAACAAAGAGTGGCAATTGCTAGAGCATGTATGCTAAATCCATCTGTACTTTGTTTTGATGAACCTACTTCTGCACTAGATAAAGAAACATCAAATAAAATATCAAGCATTATTAAGAATTTAGCTAATGAAGGCATGACTATAGTCGTGGTTACACATGACCAAAAATTTGCAAATGATATTGGTGATTCAATATTAAAATTAGAAGATGGAAAGCTAATGGTAAACAAGATGGCTAAAAATACAAATTGATAATATATTGACGATCATAATTCTTAATAGTATACTATAATTAGGTGATAAATGGATAATTAATATTATGTGAGGAGGATCTATATGTTTGGAAGATTAGGTATGTGGGAACTAATACTAATCTTAATAATTGCTCTGGTTATTTTTGGACCATCAAAACTACCTGAGGTTGGCAAGTCTATTGGAAAGGCAATAAATGAATTTAAGAGACAAACAAACAAAATCACTGAAGATATAGACATGGAATCTGACCAAGAAGAGAACAAAAATTAAGGTTACTATATGGTTGATATCATATAAACATTCATTAGAATTGAGGAGGGATACATATGTCAGAGAAAAAAACAATGACTAGAAAAGATTTCCTAAAAACAATGGGGACAGCTGTTGCTGGAGTAGCAGTAGTTGGCTCTATGACTGGGCTTCTAACAGGATGCAGTGATGAAACTGCCCAACTTCAATCTTCAAGCGAAAGTCCAAAATGGCCATTTAAGTACAAAAAAATTGATCCTGCAGTAGCTGAAGAAAGAGCATATAACGCATATTTCGAAAAGGGTGGATGAGGGGTTGCTGTAGCTGAAGGGTTCTTCGGCACATTGGCAAATGAGACAGGATATCCATTTAACCAGATTCCTACTGAAATGTTTATAAATGCATCAGGAGGTTACCAAACTGCTTCCTTATGTGGTAGTCTTGGAGTTGCAGCGGCTTGTATAAGATCGGAAGAGC
>NZ_JBSQIL010000039.1:0-17087 GCF_055108775.1 Soehngenia sp.
TGAGTTATACACATTTTGACACTGTATATATACCCAAAATGGGGGGAATCTAGCCATTTCAATATAAAAAAAGGCAGTAAATATGCGAGTTGTAGAGTTTTGCAACGAGCTACTAAATAATATATAAGGAGGTATATTAATGGAAGGGAAAAAACGTGATAATTGGACCAGCAGTATAGGATTTATATTTGCAGCAGCAGGTTCAGCCGTAGGCTTAGGAAACATCTGGAGATTTCCTTATCTAGCTGGTGCAAATGGTGGAGGAGCATTTATTTTAATTTATTTAATTTTTGTTGTTTTTATTGGCTTGAGTGTTATGATAGCTGAATTTACTATTGGAAGAAGATCGCAATTATCAGCTGTTGGCGCTTATAAAAAAGTTAATAGAAGATTCACCTTTGCGGGAGTCATAGGTGTTTTAAGTGCATTTTTAATCATGGGATTTTATCCAGTTGTTGGTGGTTGGTCTATAGCCTATATTATAAAATCTTTTACAGGGTTATTGGCTAATGAAGGAGCCATAGCTGAAAGTTTTGGCAATTTTATAACTAGTCCGGTTCAACCACTTTTATGGATGGTAGTTTTTATGTTTCTTAATTTATATATTGTTGCTAAAGGTGTTTCTTCAGGGATTGAAAAAGCAGGAAAGATTTTAATGCCTACATTGTTTGTTCTTTTAGTATTGATTGGTATTAGAAGCGTAACATTACCAGGTGCAAGCGAAGGTCTTAAATTCTTGTTTTATCCAGATTTTAGCAAGGTTACAGGGGAGACATTCCTGAATGCTCTGGGTCAGCAATTTTTTTCACTTAGTTTAGGAATGGGTTGTATGATAACCTATGGAAGCTATATAAGTAAACAAGAAAGATTACCAAAAAATGCAGTAATAATTACAGCATTAGATACATTGGTTGCTTTACTTGCAGGTATAGCTATATTTCCAGCACTGTTTGCTTTTGGATTGCAACCAGATCAAGGGCCTGGTTTAGTATTTATAGTTGTACCACAAATATTTTCTGAGATGGGAGCAATTGGGCCAATATTATCAGCTATTTTCTTTATTGCATTGACAATAGCTGCTTTAACTTCTTCGATTTCGTTACTTGAAGTGGTAGTTGCTTATTTAATTGATGAAAGAAAATTTAATAGAACAAAAGCTGTTATATCTACGGGTTTAGTGATGACAATAATGTCAGTTTTAGCTTCACTATCTCTAGGAGCATTCCCGAACTTAAAAGTCTTTGGAGTAGCAGTATTTGACTTTTTCGATATATTAACAGACAAAATATTCTTAGCAATAGGTGGTCTATTAATAGCAATATTTGTTGGATGGTTTATGAACAAAGAAGATTTGAAAGATGAATTGACAAATGGAGGAAGTATAGAATTTGGGCTTTTCAATATTTGGTATAATTTAGTTAAATATGTAGTTCCAGTCGCAATTGCAATTGTAGCTGTACTTGGAATAATTGCAATAGAACAAACATCTTTAATGATTTTTGGTCTTTTAGTGATATTACTATTAGCAATTTTCTCTAAAAAACTATAAAAGTGAGTATAATAATAAACCGTGTCTTAAGACACGGTTTATTATTAATTCGTTTTTAAATTGTTAACTATTGTGTATTTAGACATCACATTTTCGTACCAATTAGGATATTCTTCTTGTATTTTTTTGTTTCTCAAAATATCCTTTATTTCTTCTTTAGAATCTTCAAGTATAGCTTCTTTAGCTTCAACTTTATCTGTAACTTTAATTATATGATAACCATAATCAGATTTAACTGGTTCGCTAATTTCATTAACATTTAATAAAATTGCTGCATTATAGAATTCTTCTACCATCTCTCCTTCTCCGAAATACCCAAGATCTCCACCATTAGCTGCTGAAACCGTATCTATAGAATATTCTTTGGCTAAATCTTCAAAAGATTCACCTGAGTTTAATTTTGATAATATTTCATTAGCTTCATCTAATGAATCCAATAAAATGTGGCTCGCTTTAATTTGAGAAGGTTTATTAAAATCTTCCTTATTCTCATTAAAATATGACTCTATTTCCTCATCTGTAATAGTTATTGAAGGCTCTATTAATGCTTCAATACTTAAATTCATTTTAATGTTTTTTCTAAATTCATCCTTTGTGAATCCATAGTATGCTAATGCTTGTTCCATAACCGCTTCACTGCCATAAGAGTCAATAGCTTTCTGATACTCTGCATCTATCTGATCTTGAGAGACTTCTATATTGTTTTCCTTAAGTTCAAGTTCAATAATTTTTTGAAGTATTAACTCATTCAATGCATTTTCACCGTTTTGGCTGACTAAATAGTCATACAATTCGTCTTTTGTGATATTAACATCATTTACTTTTGCCACCACTTCTTCTGAACCGGCACTGCTACAACCAGCTAATAATAAACTCACTAAACTGATTAATAGTAGCAGTTTAATAAAACCCTTTTTATTTGTCTTCATTATATTTCCCCTTTCTTCAATTTGTTACTATGTAAGTATAACACAAAAATAATATTAAGGTATAAGATATTTGTGAAAATTTGATGAAACTTGTATTATTGGGTATAAATAATAAAAATATATAAGGGGTCCTTATTATGAAGGAGCTATTTAAATCTATAAAAGTGTCAAAGGAAGCATTTGCAATAATAGAAATCTCTAAAAATGATCAAGATGCTAATTGCAGAATCATTAAAACTAGTGAATTTTTTGAGGAAATTTCTAAATTATTTTTTGAAAATAATAATTTAGAAATTGAGAAAGATTTATCTAAAAATTGTTATAATATTGTAAACCAATTGAAAAATAATTGCATAGTAAAATATATAAATAATAATTCTCAAGTTTTGGAATTTGAGCTCTTAACATTGAACAATGATATAAATGTTATTTTTGCAAGGGTTTTTGAATTAAGAGATATTATCGATGAATTGATAGGCATAGATTTTAAAAATTTACCATTTTTATTTTTAATTGTTGATACAGATAATAAAAAAGCAATATACATATCGGAGAATTATAGTAAGTTTATTGGACAATTTCAAGATGACATTACATATGATTTAAATTCTTTTTTAGATAATTGCATAGATAGTATTTGTAAAGATTTTCAAACCGAAAATAATTTATATAGTAGATCTAAAAATGATCGTTTGATAATTAAGCAAAAACTTTTAAATAACTTGAAAGAATCTAGAAATATCTTAGAAATAGGCATACCACTGTTAGGCGATGATAAAAAGGTTCAGACAGTAATTGTAATGTTGGTAGATTTATTTGAACTTGAGGATTATAGTAATGAGAAAGACAACCCATTTTACATAGATCAACTTACTGGTGTTTATAATAGAAATTATTTGAATGTAGCAATTCATAAGATGAATAAAAGTAAATATTCAGCTATTTCTATTATTTTTGCAGATATTGATGGATTAAAATTTGTAAATGATGGCTTTGGTCATGACTATGGAGACAAGTTAATTATGGAAGTTTCATCAATACTTAAGGATTCAACAAGAAAAAGTGATATAATAGTTAGATATGGTGGAGATGAATTTATAATATTTCTACCAAATACAGATTTTTCAGAATTAAATCATGTTACTAAAAGGATAAATGATTCGATAAATTATTTTAACAATACTAATCAGTTAAATCCAATGAGAATAAGTTTATCTATTGGGTCATGCACAATTTACTCTGATGAAATAACAATCGATGATGGAATTAAAAAAGCTGAGGATTTGATGTATACAGAAAAACTTAAGCAAAGAACTAATGTGCAGAAAACATATATTGACGCCATACGTGAAGTCTTACAATACAAAGAACCTACAACAAACGATTTAAGCGAATTTTTAGATGAATTGACAATTAAATTAGGATTAGAACTTAAATTTGAAAAGGATTTAATAGAAATGATCAGAGTTCTATGCAGAGTTAATGATGTAGGAAAGATAACGATAGATACAGAAATATTAAATAAGCCTAATAAATTAACAGATAAGGAGTGGGAGGTATTAAAGAAACATCCTGAAATGGGATATAGAATAGCTATGGCTACTAAGGAACTATCTAATTTAGCAGAATACATATTATATCATCATGAGAGATGGGATGGTTTAGGGTATCCAAGTGGCCTAAGTGCTGAGTCTATTCCAATTTATTCAAGAATTGTAGCAATAATTGATTCATTTAGCTCAATGATAACTGAAAAGCCTTATAGAGAAAAATTAACAATAAATCAAGCTATTGATGAGCTTCGTTCAAATGCAGGAACACAGTTCGATCCGTTTCTAGTAGAATTATTTATTAAGATATTAAATGAAAATAGCGACAAAAACTAGAGAATTTAAAAGAGGTGTTATTTTTGGAAGAAATAAGAACAGATAGACTTTTAATTAGGAGATTTAAATTAACAGATTTAAGTGATTTTTATTATTACGCAAAAAATCCTAACGTAGGGCCAAATGCAGGGTGGGATTATCATAGGTCAAAAGAAGAATCTCTAGATATTTTAAAAAATTTTGTGATAAGTGATGAGGTGTGGGCAATAGAATATTTTTCAGAAAAAAAAGTAATTGGATCTATAGGACTACATAAAGATAGGAAAAGAGACAATAAAGACGCTAAAATGCTAGGATATGTATTAAGTGAAGACTATTGGGGAAAAGGAATTGCTACTGAAGCAGCAAAATCAATAATTAAATATGCTTTTGAAGAACTGAACATAGATATTTTATCAGTATATCACTATCCTTTTAATGAAAGAAGTAGAAATGTAATCCTAAAATGCGGTTTTAATTTTGAAGGGATTTTAAGAAGAGCTACTGTAACATATGATGGAAAAATATATGATGATTGGTGTTATTCATTAACTAGGGAAGAATATTTTAAATTAGGTGATAAAAGTGAATAAGTATAGTAAGTTTATAGGATTGATATTGCTCATGTTCATAATTTTATTTAGTGGGTCTAATGAGACTTTAGCTACAGATATTAAAATTGTTATAGATGGTAAAGACTATTCATCTGTTGCAAAACCAATAATTAAAGACAACAGAACTTTGGTACCATTGAGATTTATAACAGAAAAATTGGGGGGCGAAATCGAATGGGATGGAATTAATAGAGCTGTTTATGCAAACAAAGGCAATAAGTCAATTAATTTAGTAATAGATAGTAAATTAATAAAATTTGATGACAGAGATTATATTGTAATAGATACTAATCCTATTATATATAATGATTTTACTTATGTACCATTAAGGGTTATAGCAGAAGCATTTGACATTGGTATATTCTATAATGAAAGAACGAAAACAGTAGAGATCGACACAAATAAAGGCACAACTAGAAATAAATACTATGATATAAGTATGAATTCTTTAAGTAATGGAGAAATGATTAAAGGAAGAACAAAAATAGATTATAACATTGCAGAAAAGTATAAAAGTTCAGCAAGTTATATCAGATTATTACTAGTAGACCCTGATAATCATGTGGCAGAGGTTGTCAATCAAATAAATTTTGTTGGTAGCAGTTTAGAATATCTGCCATATATAGAACATAATGGAGACAATATATTAGTTTTGGCAGTCTATGACGTTAATAACAATCTCATAGCCGCCACTGCTAATAGTGTATTTGTTAATGTAGATCCACAAATATCAATAGTTGAGTTAGAAAAAAATAGTCAGTTCACAAATAAACTAAGTTTAACACCCGAGACAAACTTTTCGCTATTGAAAGTTGAATATACTCTTTATAATGAGAGAACTAATAAAGAAACAATACTAGAAAACAAAGATCCCTATGGGAATACGACATGGTATCCATCATTTAACGATAGAGGCAGTCATACAGTAATTGCTAAAGCTTTTGATTTAAATTCAAATGTTGTTTCAACAAAAGAATATAAAATAAATCTTGAAGTTGAAAAGAAATTAGAATTATCTGGAATAAAACAAAATTCTATAGTTAACAAACCCATTGTTTTGAATGCTGTTAGAAACTTTGATTGCTTAGAAACTCAATATATTCTAAGAGATATAAAAACTAAAGAAGAAAAAATATTGGCTACACTACCTTATGGGAGTCTAAAATACGTGCCAATACCAAATGATTCAGGAGAAAAAGAATTTTTAGTTAAAGTAAAAGATACCTCCGAAAAATATATAATATCCAATCCTATAAGAGTTACAATAGATGGCAAACCTAATCTATACTTAAATGGAATAGGCCCAAATGAAATTGTACTTTCTGAAGGGAAAAAAATATATGTAGACAGCAATGTCAATGTTAAGGATGTAAAGGTAGTGATATCTAACGATGAAAAAAATATAAAAAGAATTTTAAATTCGAATTCTAAAGAATTAGTGTTTTTACCTCTAACATCAGACTCTGGGAATTGGACGGTATATGCAACAGCTGACTATAATGGTAAAACAATAAAAAGTGAAACAATAAAGTTTAAAGTTTATACTGGGCAAACATATGGGCCTTATAGTATTAGCGCCAAAGAAAATTATATCAATTTTGTAAGTAATTTGGCTAAAAAGTCAAATAATCAATTGATGTCAAAATCTTTTAAAGTGGCACAATCTATATTAGAAACAGGCTGGGGGCAAAAAGTACCTTCTGACAAATACACAGGGGTAAAGTCAAACAATTTGTTTGGAATTAAAAGTAAAAATGATGAACCTTATATCATTTCAACAACATGGGAAGTATATAATGGAACAAAATATATTATTGATGCTAAATTTAGAAGATATAATTCGGCGCAACAAAGCTGGGATGATCACATAAAATTTCTTCTAGATAATGATAGATATAACCCATTCGAAGAGGTTATGTACGATCCATATAAAGCATCTTGGGCAATCAAAAGATGTGGCTATGCGACAGATCCAATGTATGCTATTAAAATAATAGAGCTTATACAAAGATATAATCTAGGTTATTTAGATGAAAAAATTTTTTAGCTAAATAATTACTAATTATTAATATTGAAATGTTTATATATATGAAAAAGTTGGTATAATCAAGACAAAGATTATATTGTTGTATTATTAAATTTCAATTTAATTAATCAGATAATGGTCAAATAATTTTTATTTTAAGAATTACATGATATTTTTAATCAAATAGAAGACATAAAATGGACTTTACAATTGTTATTTAAATTTTAGCAATTAGATATAACAAAAAAATTATGCATCATATTTCATAATTATTAGATAGGATAAACCTAATATTAATGGAGGGGTAGATATGGAAATAAAAATATATTCAACACCTACTTGACCATGGTGTACTAAAGTAAAGGATTACTTAAAACAAAATGGTATAGAATTTATTGAATATGATGTAACAAAGGATTATAACAAGGCTGTAGAGATGGTTCAGAAATCAGGGCAAAGAGGAGTGCCAGTAATTGATATCGACGGAAAGATAATTATTGGATTCGATAAAGCCAGTATAGATGAGCTATTAGGTTTATAAAAAGTAGATTTCTACTTTTTATAAACCTTTATATTTAGTGGACAAATGCAAGTTATAATTTTATAATGTTCTATGACCGACCAGTCAGTCGAAAATAAAGGAGGACAAAAAATGTTACCTAGACTAAGTGTTAAAAGGCCTTACACAGTATTTGTTGCAGTAGTTCTTGTACTTGTGTTAGGTGTAGTATCTTTTATGAATTTAAAAACTGATTTATTACCAAATCTTGAACTTCCTTATGTACTTGTTATGACAGTTTACCCAGGAGCAAGTCCAGAAGAAGTAGAAGCGGCTGTTACAAAGCCTATTGAGCAGTCTTTATCGACGATTAACGATGTAAAGAATGTAAATTCCATTTCAAATGAAAATCAGTCCATAGTTATTTTGGAATTTAATTCTACTGTAAATATGGATTCTGCTATTATTGAAATTAGCAGTAATTTGGATATGGTAAAAAGTGGCTTTAACGATTATGTTCAAAGTCCTATGGTAATGAGATTAAATCCAGATATGCTGCCAATAATGGTAGCATCTATCGACATTGAAGGCAAGAACACAAAAGAGATATCAAAAATTGTAAACGAGGAGATAATTCCTCAATTTGAAAGTGTTGCTGGAGTTGCTTCTGTTGATGGACAAGGATTAGTAGAAGAAAAAGTAGAGGTAATGCTAGATCAAGAAAAAATCGATAATTTGAATAGCCAAATATTAAAAAAAGTTGATTCAAAGCTAGCAGAAACTGAACAGCAATTAAACGATGGGAAAAAAGAAATTGAAAACGGGATTAGCCAAATTGAATTAGAAAGAGAAAAGCAACTAGAACAGATAAATAGTGGGCTAGAGAAAATTAATTTAGCTAAAGCCGAATTAAACAAAGCTGAAGATAATATATATCAAGGGTTACAGCAACTTTATTCCAGCAGAATAGATTTATCTAAAGCTTTAGATGAGCTAGAAAATAAAATTAAAGAATTGTCAATTATGGAAGCTGTACTCACAGCAAGTGGAGGTACAAACCCTCAGTATCCAGGACAAACTTTAGAGATGGTGAGAGCTCAAAGAAACGCTTTGGAAGCTAACAGAATGGAATTAAGAAATAATCTTAGTGAGATTAATCAAAAGATTGATGAATTAGAAAAACAAAGCAATGAAATTAAATCACAGAAAATTGAACTATCACTACAAGAATCAAATTTAAATAGCGGTAAGCTAACACTCAATACACAATTAGATAACGCTAAATCACAATTACTTGATGCTCAAAAGGAACTTGAAAAAGGTTTTGAAGAATTTGAAAAAGCAAGAGAAGAAGCTTTTAAGAAAGCTTCGCTTGATGGAGTCATAACAAAGAGCATGGTTTCTCAAATTTTAGCTGCACAGAATTTTTCAATGCCAGCTGGATATATTAGTGATGAAAATGGAAGATATGTTGTAAAAGTTGGAGATAAATTTTCAGATATAAATGATATTGAAAATTTATTATTATTTGATACTGGAGAAGATTTGATAGGTAAGATATATCTAAAAGATGTTGCTGAAGTAGATATGAAAGACAACCTAGATGATATCTATACAAAAGTTAATAATAATGATGCTGTTATGTTAATCATGCAAAAACAAAGCAACTATTCAACGTCTGAAGTTGCAAAAGGCATCAGAGATAAAATGGATGAGATAGTATCTAGAGATAACTCTATACACTTCACGCCTTTATTGGATCAAGGAATATACATTGATATAGTAATAAATTCGGTATTGAATAATATATTAGTAGGTGGTATATTAGCAATTTTAGTTCTCTTCATATTTTTAAGGGATATAAGACCAACATTAATTATTGCTTTATCTATACCAATTAGTATAGTTTTTGCTATCACTTTAATGTATTTTAGCGGTATTTCTATGAATATAATTTCACTAGCAGGTCTAGCACTTGGAGTAGGAATGCTTGTAGACAACTCGATTGTAGCAATAGAAAATATATATAGACTAAGAGGGGAAGGATATTCTTCTATAAAAGCATCTGTTATTGGGGCTAACCAAATTGCAGGAGCTATAACAGCTTCAACTTTGACAACTGCAGTTGTATTTTTGCCTATAGTGTTTACTCAAGGTATTTCAAGACAACTTTTTACAGATATGGGATTAACTATTGCATTTTCACTATTTGCAAGTTTACTTGTAGCACTTTCACTCGTGCCTACAATGTCGTCTAGCATATTATCAAAATCAACTGAGAAAAGAACATTTATATTTGATAAATTAATCAATATTTATGAAAATGTTCTTAGATTCGCTTTAAAATGGAAAGCTTTAGTTTTGATTGCAGCAGCTGTACTACTTGTATTAAGCGGTATATCAGCTTATTCAAAAGGTACTGAGTTTATACCTGCTATGGAGTCGCCACAAATGTTAGTTACAGTAGAAAGTCCTAGTGAATATTCCTTAGAAGAAACCAAAGAAATGAGTAATTCCTTAATAGATGAAATATTAAAAATTGAAGGAATTAATACAGTTGGTGCTTTCCTAGGAGGAATGCAAGGAATTGGGCAAAATAACAATCAAATAACAATGTATATCTTGCTTGACGAAGAAAGTGTAGTAAAAAATGCTGACATAAAGATGGAATTAGAAAAAATAGCAGAAAATATGGATATAGAACTACAAGTATCTGAATCAAATATGGATATTACTGCTATAGCTGGCTCAGGAATTGAAATAGTTATAAAAGGGGCAGAACTTGAGACCTTGAGGGAAGTATCTGAAGATGTAATAGATATTATGAGCCAAGTAGAGGGGATAACAAATATTACTAATGGATTAGAAGAACAAAATAAGGAATTAAAGATAACTGTTAATAAAGAGCTAGCAATGGAAAACCAATTAACAGTTGCACAAGTTTATTCTCAGATAGCTGATATTATTGGAACTCCTAGAACAGCTACTACAATTTCAAATGTCCAAGATGAATATCCAGTAATTGTTTTGGATAGCATATATAAGGAATTTACAAAAGAAGATATTGAAAATTTTGAACTTACGATACCTAACACTGATGAAAAAGTAAAATTAACTGATATTGCTTCGATATCAGAAGAAGATGGTATGAATTCTATAAACAGACAGAACCAATCAAGATATATTTCTGTTAGAGGGGATATAAGAACCGGATATAATATTGGTATTTTGAGTAGAGAATTACAAGATAAATTAGATGTTTTAGATTTGCCGGATGGATACTCAGTACAAATTGCTGGTCAACAAGAGCTTATATCAAATTCAATGAGTGATCTAATCAATATGCTTATATTGGCTTTGATATTTGTTTATTTAATTATGGTTGCACAATTTCAATCATTATTGTTGCCGTTTATTGTAATGTTCACAGTACCTTTAGCTTTTACTGGTGGATTATTTGCACTATATTTCACAGACAAACCAGTTAGCTTAATAGCTATGTTGGGACTTGTTGTTCTTACAGGTGTTGTTGTAAACAATGGTATTGTGTTTGTTGATTATACAAATCAACTTAGAGATAAGGGAATGAACAAAGTTGAAGCATTAATTTTAGCTGGAAAAACTCGTATGAGACCTATTTTGATGACCGCAATAACAACAATTTTGGGCTTAACTACTCTTGCATTTGGAATGGGTATGGGCTCAGAAGTATTACAACCTTTAGCATTGGTTGTAGTTGGAGGATTAGCTTATGCAACAATTTTAACTTTACTCGTAGTACCTTGCATGTATGATTTATTAGTAAGAGATAAGAAAAGAAGAGTTGCAGAAGTTGAGGATGAGCTTAATGAAATCTAGGAAGTATAATAATAAAGAAATAGCTGTATTTGATGGATTGTTTACTTTGCTAAAACAAGGTAAAAATTTATACAATATAAAAGTATCTGAAATCGCGAAAGCTGCGAATATTGGAAAAGGTACTATCTATGACTATTTTGATAGTAAAGAAGAGGCCATATATATGGCTCTTCTTTACTATATCAATAATGAAATGACTAAAATTCTTAAAGAAATCGAAAAAATCCAGCCATTTAAGGAAAAAATATATAAATTATTCGAAATAATAGAACAAAACATTGAGGGAAAATATTCAACAATCAAGACATTACTATCTGCAGGGGACATAGAAACTATGTATAATATATTTGAAGAAGATGAAAATTTAATTGATCTATTCATGGATTATATGGCTAAAATTTCTTCGAATATTATTAGCTCTGGAGAAAAAGAAGGTAATATAAATATTGAACATTCTTACTATTATAAAAGATCTGCAATTAAATGCATTTTGATAGAATTTGCCAGCTATGTAAGCCATAAAGACTGCTATAGTGATGTAACTACTGATATGGCCAAAGATGTTGCATATACTCAATTAATTAAGATGTTAAGATAGGGTGAAAATATGAAAAAAAGTAATAAGCCTAATAAATCTAAAAAACCAATTATATTTTATTATTTAATAGCATTAACGATTATAATTGTAATAAATTCAATTATTATACCAAGGTTTATGGGGCAAGAGGTAAAGACAATAGATTATGGAAGTTTTTTAGATAAACTAGAAAATGGAGAGATTCAAGAAGTTGAAATAACAGATAAAGAAATTTTCATAAAAGAAAAATCTGATACAGATGTAATCTATACAACTGGATTGATAAATGATCCTGATTTAGTCGAGAGATTATATAGTTCGGGTGTAATTTTTACTAAAGTTGTATCGGACAGTACTCCATCATTTTTAGCTAATTTGTTATCTTGGGTCATTTCAATTCTTTTCTTTATTTTGCTGGGAAGATTTCTTGGCAGAATGATGCAAAAGAGAATGGGGGGAGGAGATGTACTTTCCCTAGGGAAAAGCAATGCTAAAGTTTATGTTGAGTCTAAAACAGGGAAGACATTTGATGATGTAGCAGGACAAGAAGAAGCAAAAGATGCACTTAAAGAAATTGTTGATTTTTTGCATAATCCTGGGAAATACAAATCAATCGGAGCAAACCTTCCTAAAGGAGTACTTTTAGTGGGGCCTCCTGGTACTGGGAAAACTCTTCTTGCAAGAGCAGTTGCGGGAGAAGCTAATGTTCCTTTCTTTTCGATATCGGGATCTGAATTTGTTCAGATGTTTGTTGGTATGGGAGCAGCAAAGGTAAGGGATTTGTTTAAACAAGCTCAAGAGAAAGCACCTTGTATTGTGTTTATTGATGAAATTGACACAATAGGAAAAAAGAGAGATGATTCTGGTTTTAATAGCAATGATGAAAGAGAACAAACTTTAAATCAACTTCTTTCTGAAATGGATGGATTTGATGGGAAAGAAGGTGTGGTTATACTTGCTGCTACTAATAGACCTGAGTCTTTAGACAAAGCATTGTTAAGACCTGGAAGATTTGACAGAAGAGTACCCGTCGAATTGCCTGATTTAGCAGGGAGAGAGGCTATTCTAAAAGTTCATGCAAAGAAAGTTAAAACCGAAGATAATTTAGATTTTAATGCAATTGCTAGAGCTACTGCAGGGGCATCTGGGGCTGATTTAGCTAATATTATAAATGAAGCAGCATTGAGGGCAGTAAGAATGGGCAGACAAAAAATAATTCAAGAGGATTTAGATGAGTCAGTTGAAGTTGTAATAGCAGGTTATCAAAGAAAAGGTGCCGTAATATCTACTAAAGAAAAACGAATAATAGCATTTCATGAAATAGGACATGCTCTAGTAGCTGCAAAGCAAACTGATTCAGATCCAGTTCATAAGATAACTATCATACCTAGAACATCAGGAGCATTAGGCTATACAATGCAATTGGCAGAACAAGAGAGTGTTTTGATGTCAAAGGAAGAGCTATTTAATAGAATTGTTACGATAACAGGAGGCAGAGCAGCTGAAGAACTAGTTTTTGGCAGCATAACATCTGGTGCATCAAATGATATTGAACAAGCAACTAAAATAGCAAGAGCTATGGTTACAAGATTTGGGATGAGTGACAAATTCGATATGATGGGTTTAGAGACTGTAAATTCCAAATATTTAGCAGCAGATCCTTCTTTAATATGCTCTGAAGAAACATCTGCAAAAATCGATTCTGAAGTGTTAAGAATAATAAAAGAAGCACATGAGAAAGCTAAAACTATTTTGAATAATAATATGGATAAGTTGATAGAATTAGCAAATTATTTATTGGAGATGGAAACAATGACTGGCAATGAATTTATGGAGATATTAAATAAAAAAAATGAAAGCTTTGCATAGCTTTCATTTTTTTTGCTTCAGTAACAGATATAAATTTTTAGCAGTTTCATTAGCATCTTGATTTTCAAATATATAAGCATAATTTTTTATAGTTTTTTCATATAATGGGTCATAATAATCTATGACTATATTTTTAATTGCCTCTTTATAATTTTGGTTTTTAATCAGGCGAATCATATCATCAACCCATTTATTTCCCATACGTTCTCTTAAGTGATTCATTGAATTTATAATTTCTTCATCACAATTAATTGCATATTCTTCAAGTATATTATTAATTCTAATTTCAATAGGTGCGGTTATTTTAACATGAATGCCATTTTTAATTTTCAAAAATAATTTTTCAGGAATAGAACATTTTCCTATAGATCTGCTTTCACCTTCGACAAAAATAAAATTTGAGTTTCTTTTATAAAGAGTGTCGAAAATTAATGATTCAAACATTTTTTGACTATTTTGTTTGCCTATTCCGATATTCCCAAAAACAGATCCCCTATGGTTAGCACAATGTTCTAAGTCAAGGACATCTGCACCCATTTTTTTGAGCTCATCCAAAATTTTTGTCTTTCCTGTTCCGGTGTTACCGTAAAGAACAATAAACTCCACATCTTCAATTAAACTATTCAAATTATTGTTTATGAAAGACCTGTATCCCTTATATCCACCAATTAGCTTACTTGCATTCACGCCTATACTTTGCATTAAAGAAGTTAAACTAGTGCTTCTATACCCACCTCTAGCACAAAAAAAGATAAGATTCTTATGTTTTTTTTCGAGTTCAAAAATTTTCTTAGAAAGAGATGGTAGTTTTTTTGACACAAGCTCTATACCTATTAGTTTTGCTTCATCATGACTTATTTTAGTATATGCATAGCCAACTATTTCTCTTTCAGCATTGTTTAACAAAGGAATATTAATTGCTCCTGGTATAGTATAATCAGAAAACTCACTTTCAGATCTGACATCTACTAATAGGTATTCAACATCTTTATATCGAGTTAACAAATCATCATAAGTTAAATTTATTTGCACATATTTTACCTCTTTCAACTAGAAATTTTGCAATATATATTATATACTAATTTTATCATATGTAAAGTTTTTGAAATATGGAGGATTTAATGATAGATCAACATAAAAAATCGATTCTTTATATAGTATTGTCTGCAATTTTACTTAGTACAGGAGGAGTATTATTAAAATTTGTAAATTTGGAACCTATGCAAATTGCAGGTGCTAGAGCAATAGTATCATCAATTGTGGTATTGATATATGTAAAAAAACCCAAATTTACGTTTTCAAAAGCACAATTAAGTGGTGCTTTTAGTTATTCATTCATGGTTATAGGATTTATCGCTGCCAACAAACTTACAAATGCTGCAAACGCAATAGTTTTACAATACACAGCACCTATATGGGTAGCAATTTTAAGTCATTTTATATTAAAAGAAAAAATACATAATTATGATATTTTATCAATTATTTTCATAACAATAGGTATGGGTTTAGTGTTTATGGACGATATTGGTGGAGGAAATATTAAAGGGGACATTTTGGCAATAATCAGTGGTGTTTTTTTAGCCATTGTAACAGTCTCTCTGCGATTTCAAAAAGATGAGTCCCCAGTAGAAACTACTTTACTTGGTCATATAATAACAGCAATAATCGGAATATTTTTTTTAAGAGGAATTGAGTTCACAATCTATGATATTATAGGCATATTAGCATTGGGCATATTTCAGCTAGGGATATCATATATATTGTATTCAGAAGCAATAAAACATGTTGATGCTATTGAGGCAAGCGTATTGATGTTTATTGAACCAATTTTAAATCCTATTTGGGTATTTTTAGCATTTGGAGAGCTACCGGGGAGATTAGCACTATTTGGTTGTTTTATAGTATTGATAAGTATTTTGCTAAGAGCTATTGTTTCATCAAAAAGCAAAACAATAAAAGGAGTTAAGTAATGAGCGTGTATTCAAAAGAATTTATTGTACCATATTATGATACTGACATAGAAAATAAATTAAAAACTGAAATGATTTTAGCGTACATGGCAGAAACATCTTCGTGGCATGTAGATTCATTGGGTATAGGATATGATATATTAAAAGACAATAACTTTGCTTGGCTACTTAATAGATGGGAGGTTAATATTTCAAAACATCCTAAAGCTAAAGAAAGGATTAAAGTATATACCTGGACAACTGAATTTAACAAGTTTTATGCATTTAGAGAATTTAAGATGACATTACATAATGGCGAAGAAATAGCAAGAGCATCAACTATATGGATATTTGTAGATTCTACAACAAAAAAACCTAAAAGAATACCAGAAGCAATGGTAAATATATTTTCAAAAAGTGAAAATAAAATGGTAGAAAGGGTTATAGACTTTAAAAAGTCTTTTACCTTGCCATATTCCAACGACAAAAAAATAATAATCAGAAAATCAGACATAGATAACAATAATCATGTTAATAATGTTAAGTATCTTGAGTGGTTAATTGAATCTACTGATGATAAGTTATTAAAAACACATTCTATAAAAGATATTTCTATTGAATATAAAAAAGAGGTTCTTTTAGGGGACACACCAATAGTTAGCTCTTATATAAGGGAAATCAAAAATGGCATTATAATAAACTATAAAATAAGTACTAGAAAGACAGACAATGTCTTTGCACAATTAGAATTGGAGGTTAAATAAATGATAAATAATAAAGAAGAGACAATAAAAATTAACAAAAAAAAGAACATAGCACTAATTGCTCATGATAATGTAAAAGATGAATTAATTAAGTGGGTTAATAGTAATTTAGAAGAACTATCAAAACATAATCTATCTGGGACAGGAACTACAGCTTCTTTAATAGAAGAAAAGACAGGATTGGCTGTTAAAAAATACAAATCAGGCCCTTTAGGAGGAGATCAACAAATAGGAGCTAGAATAGCTGAAGGCGAGATCGACTTTATGATCTTTTTTTGGGATCCACTAGAAGCCCAACCGCATGATCCTGATGTGAAAGCATTATTAAGAATAGCTGTACTTTATGATATCCCAGTTGCAAACAATAGAGCCACGGCAGATTTTCTTTTAACATCGCATCTAATGCATGAGGAATATTATAGACACACATTTGATACTGGATATGACACCGAAGAAAGAATAAATAAATTTAAAAACAGTTTATAGAATAATGATGGATAAATATATTAAAATCGAAATTTAAATTTTCAAAATTCAGAAAAATACAAAGTTTTATATTAAATAATAAAAATAAAAAATTTTGATAAA
>NZ_JBSQIL010000040.1:0-16874 GCF_055108775.1 Soehngenia sp.
AACGATTTTATTCATTCCAACAATTATTATAACCTTTTTTGGTCCGAAAGACATAGCAGCAACTCTATTACCATTGCCGTCTATATTAACCAGCTCACCGTCTATCGTTAGAGCATTAGAGCTAGTAATATAAGTATCAGCAAAAAATGATTTCCTCATTATTTCCCATCGTTCCTCTGGATTTGATGCAGTATCTCTGTCGATAACTTCGTATTCACCATCTTTTACAGCATCAAGTAATCCTACTTCTTGAATAGTCGTACTTCCACCCCAGGATACTGTAGAACCTTTTTCGATTAATTCTAAAGCTTTTTGTAAAGCTTCATTTTTGCTTTCACAATAAAAACCATTTATTTTTCTTTTTTTAAAATTTTTAATAATTGATTCAGCTTTTAGCTTGTAAGCTTCTTTCTTATAACTCATTATTATCCTCCTAAAATATAGCATTACTTTAAAATATATGATATCATAATAAAACATTAATATAAAGAGAAATAGGAGTTGTTTATGATAAAAATAGGACCACATATATCAATAAGCAAAGGCTATAAAAAAGAAATTAAAATAATTAGAAATATGGAAAAGGAAGTATAAAATGAATAATGACAAAATGATAGAAAAAATATTAAGAAAAGTCGAGAAGCCAGCCAGATATACAGGCGGAGAGCTTAACAGCTACAATAAAGATATTAATAGTACAGATTTAAGATTCTTGTTTGCCTTTCCTGATGTGTATGAGGTTGGAATGTCACATTTGGGATTGCATATTTTATATAATTTGATTAATGATGAAGATGATTACGTATGCGAAAGGACATTTGCACCATGGTTTGATATGGAAGCTCATATGAGAGAAAACAATATAGAATTGTTTTCTTTAGAGAGCAAAGAGGAGGTAAAAAATTTTGATATATTGGGATTTACATTGCAATATGAATTGAGCTATACAAACATTCTAAACATGCTTGATTTAGCTAGTATACCAATATATTCTAAAGACAGAGATGAAAGATATCCTATTGTAATAGCTGGAGGTCCATGTGCTTTTAATCCAGAACCATTATCAGATTTTATCGATTTGTTTTTAATAGGTGAAGGAGAAGAAGCAACTCTAGAAATATTGGAATTATACAAAAAACACAAAGAGTCTGGATTTAAAAAAGAAAAATTCTTGTATGAAGCTGCTAAATCGATAGAAGGTGTTTATGTTCCTTCATTTTATGAAGTTGATTATAATCAAGACAATACCATATCTTTCAGGAAAACTTTAGTTCCCGGAATTCCAGAAACAATTAAAAAAAGAAGAGTTAAAAATTTAGACAAGATGTATAGTCCTAGTAAAATGCTTGTTCCTTATATTGAAACAGTTCATGACAGAATAGCCTTAGAAATTTTTAGGGGTTGTACTCACGGTTGTAGATTTTGCCAAGCTGGATTTATATATAGACCTATAAGGGAGAAATCAGTTGAAAACTTAATTACACAAGCAAAAAAATTAGTTGAATCTACTGGATATGATACCATTTCATTATCCTCCTTGAGTTCTTGTGATTATAGTCAGCTAGATTTACTGATCCATAGACTTCTAGATAATTTAGAGAATAAGTATGTAGGAGTTTCTTTACCTTCTCTTAGGTTAGATTCAATAAGCATAGATATTTTAAAAGAAATAGAGAGAGTTAGAAAAACAAGTTTGACATTTGCTCCAGAGGCAGGCAGTCAAAGGTTAAGAGATGTAATTAACAAAGGGGTAGACGAAATTGATCTTGAAAAAGCTGTAGGTTATGCTTTTAAAGAAGGATATTCTAAAATAAAATTGTATTTTATGATGGGATTGCCAACAGAAACGAATGAAGATTTATTAGGCATTAGAGACTTGTCATATAAAGTAAAAGACATGTTTTTTAACAGACCAAAGGAAGAAAAAATAGGAAATTTCCAATTAACAACAAGCGTTTCGTGTTTTGTACCAAAACCATTTACACCTTTTCAATGGTTTGGACAAAATAGTATAGAAGAATTTTATGAAAAAATTGATTTACTTAAAAAAACTTTCAAAGATCCTAAAATAAAATTCAATTATCATGATCCAAGAGTTAGCTATATTGAAGCTATAATTTCTAGAGGAGACAGGAGAATTTCAAATCTTATTTTTAAAGCTTGGGAGTGTGGTTGCAAATTTGATGGTTGGAGCAGTTCATTTAATTTTGAAAATTGGCAAAATGCAATAGATAATTCTGGAATTGATCCATACTTTTATGCTAATAGAAATAGAGATTTTGAAGAAATATTGCCTTGGGATTTTATTAATGCAGGGCCGACAAAAAAAACTTTGCTTAGAGAATATGCTAAATCTTTAGAAGCTAAGAAGACTCCGGATTGTAGAGAAGTTTGCAATGGATGTGGCATTGATAATTGTGAAATGAGAGGTGTCTTCAATTGAAAATTAGAGCAAAATATACAAAACTTGGATATTTGAAATATTTGTCTCATTTAGATTTAATTAGGCTATTCAATAGAAGCTTAACAAGAACGAATCTTCCAGTTAAATTTTCGGAAGGTTATAATCCACACCCGAAACTATCTCTAGGCAATCCTCTTCCATTGGGAATAGAGAGTATGTGTGAATATTTTGATATTGAATTAATAGAAAATATATCTCCTAATGATTTTATGATTACATTAAATAAAGTATTACCCAAAGATATAAAGATAATTGAAGCTTTTGAAATAGATGAATTTACTCCTTCAATATCTACTTCTATTTGTATAAGTGTATATGATTTAGTAGTAGATACGGTAAACTTGGATGAAGAAGTGGATTATAATTTAGAAATAACTAAATTTTTAAATTTAGAAAATATAGAGATAGAAAAAAAGAAGAAGAAAGGCAGAAACAAGATAACAGCTAAAGTGAATATAAGGCCATTTCTTCATAAATTGTCAGTAGAAAAAATTGAGAAAAATATAGTTAAATTTAATGCAACTGTTATGACTGGAGAAAAAGGTAATATTAAACCAATAGAGCTGTTAAAAGCTATTGATTTTTACACAATGATCAAACTAGATTTAGACAGTTTTGAAGCAATAAAGATTGACTCTTTTTAGATATAAGAGGGATAAAATGAGTGAAATATATATAGAAATATTCTCAGGTGGAAAAACTATTTCTATCGTTGAAGAAGATAGATTAGTTGAATACTATGAAGAAAAAGAAGATAAGCTTTCTAAAGTTGGGAACATATATCGTGCTAGAGTTGAAAGAGTTTTGAAAAATATGAATGCAGCATTTGTTAACATAGGGGAAGGTAAAAATGCGTTTTTAGGATTTGAGGATATACCAAGCTCTTATAAGGAAAATGGATCCATACTTATTAAATCTGGTGATACAATATTAGTTCAAGTTATAAAAGATGAAATAGGTTCAAAAGGACCCAAAGTTACTATGAATTTTTCTTTAGCAGGTAAATACATTGTATTATCTCCTTTTAAAACTGGCATTAGCACTTCAAAGAGATTGCATGATTCCGATAGAAAATATTTAATTGAATTAGGAAAAAATATATTTCCACAGGAAGCTGGGATAATTTTTAGAACTAATGCACTAGGAGCTAAAGAAGAAGATATTTTAAGTGAATATAACGAACTTTTTGATACTTATCAAATGATTTTAAATCAAATAAATTATTTACCTGTACCAAAATTGGTTTATGAATCACCTAAATTTATATATAAAATTTTGAGAGATTACTTTAATTCAGATAAAGATAGAGTGATTATCAATAATGAAGATTTTTACAAAAAAATATTAGAAAGTTTTGGTAAAACATCTAAATTTAGTACAAATATTCAATTAGATATAGATTTTAACAGTAAATATAATCAAATTATTTCGAGAGATTTAAAACAAGCATTACAAAAAAAAGTGAAACTTAGTAGTGGAGGGTATCTATTGATTGAAGAACTTGAAACTTTAACTGCTATAGATGTAAACACAGGCAGTTTAATAACAGGCAAAAATTACCAAGATATTGTATTAAAAACAAATTTAGAAGCAGCAGCAGAGATTGCAATACAGTTAAGGCTTAGAAATATTGGAGGAATAATCATAGTTGATTTTATCGATATGGAATCTGAAAAAGATTTAGATAGACTTAAAAAATTTTTGATTAGTGAGTTTAAGAAAGATAGAAACAATCCTCTATTAGTAGATATTACAAAATTAAATTTATTCGAAGTAGTCAGAGAAAGAGAAGTTCCATCTTTAAAAAACATAATAAAAATTTAAAGGTAAATTTAACAACATATTTACATTTAAAATCCAACTTGACATTTGAATCATTTTTTGCTAAACTGACAAGGTGGTAAGCCGCTCGATGTGGGTTTTAAGCATAGTCACCTGACATTGGCGAGTCTGGGTAAGAGGAGGTGCACAAATGTACGCTATAATTGAAACTGGTGGTAAACAATATAAAGTCCAAGAAGGAGATATTGTTTATGTTGAAAAACTTCATGCAGATGAAGGAGAGACTGTTAACTTTGATAAAGTTTTACTTTTATCAAATGAAAATGGAATAACTGCAGGCAAACCTTATGTAGAAGGTGCTAAAGTTGAAGGTAAAATATTAAATCATGGTAAACAGAAAAAAATTGTTGTCTACAAGTATAAAGCAAAAAAGAATGAAAGAAGAAAGCATGGGCATAGACAACCATTTACTAAAGTGCAAATAGAAAAGATCGTAGGATAATATGATTAATGTAAAGTTGTTTAAAAAAGATGACATTATTTATGGGTATGAAATGTCAGGGCATGCAGACTATAGACCATATGGTCAAGATATAGTATGCGCAGGAGCATCTATATTGGGATATACAACTCTGAATTCAATAATAGAGGTTGCCAATATCAAAGAATCTTCGATATATTATAATATAATTGATGAAGAAGGATTTATGCATGTATTGCTAAAAGATAATATTAGCAATAAACAATTAGAAACTACTCAAATTATCTTTCAGACATATTTAATTGGAATGAAATTATTAAAAGATAGCTATAAAGATTATGTATCCATTGATTTTGAGGAGGTGGATTAAATGATTAAATTGAATTTGCAGTTATTTTCATCAAAAAAAGGTGTAGGTAGTTCAAAAAACGGTAGAGATAGCGAATCCAAAAGACTCGGTGTTAAGAGAGCTGATGGCCAATTTGTATTAGCTGGGAATATACTTGTTAGACAAAGAGGTACCAAAATACATCCTGGGAATAATGTTGGTAAAGGTGGAGACGATACATTATTTGCAACGATTGATGGTATTGTTAGATTTGAGAGAAAAGGCAGGGACAAGAAACAAGTTAGTGTATATCCTCGTGAAGAACTAGCCTAATTTTAAGCTTACCAGATGGTAAGCTTAAATTTTTAATAAAACAAATATTTTATGAGGATGATGTGTATGTTTATAGATGTAGCAAAAATTTATGTAAAAGCAGGTAATGGAGGAAACGGAATAGTTTCTTGGAGAAGAGAAAAATATGAACCTTCTGGAGGCCCATACGGTGGAGATGGAGGAAGAGGAGGTTCTGTAATTTTAGTAGCGGATGAAGGCATAAGAACATTAATGGACTATCGATATAAGAGGTCATATTATGCTCAAAATGGGGAAGATGGAAAAACTAAAAAGCAATTTGGAAAAGATGGTAAGGATACCATATTAAAGGTACCTGTAGGTACTATAGTAAAAGATGAAAAAACAAAAAAAGTAATAGTTGATTTGAAAAAGCCCGGAGATACTTTTGTAATAGCAAAAGGAGGAAGAGGAGGAAGAGGAAATGCAAAGTTTGCAACCTCAACAAGACAAGCCCCTGGATTTGCTGAACCTGGGACTCCAGGTGAAGAAAGAAATATAATTTTGGAACTAAAATTACTTGCAGATGTTGGATTAATTGGCTATCCAAATGTAGGAAAATCTACATTGCTGTCAGTTATTTCAAGAGCAAAACCTAAAATTGCAAATTATCATTTTACAACATTAAAACCAAATTTAGGTGTTGTTAGCCTAGGAGAAGATAAGAGTTTTGTTGTAGCTGATATACCTGGGCTAATAGAAGGTGCTTCAACAGGAATTGGACTTGGACACGACTTTTTAAGACATGTCGAAAGGACTAGAGTTCTAGTACATGTTCTTGATGCGTCAGGAAGTGAAGGAAGAAATCCTATAGATGATTTCTATAAAATAAATGCGGAACTATTCGAATACAATGAAAAATTAAGAGAAAAAGTTCAAATAATTGCAGCTAATAAAACTGATTTACCATCTTCAAATGAATGGGTAGAAAAGATAAAATCTGAGTTTGAAAATCAAGGGATTAAAGTTTTTGAGATTTCAGCAGCCACAAACAAAGGAATAGATAAGTTGTTATATGCTATTTGGGATACTCTTGCTGAAATACCAGTAAATTATGATACTTTTGATGAAGAATTTATTGAAGAAGAATTATTTGAAGATGATAAAATTTTAGTTTATAAAGAGAATAACAAATTCATAGTAGAAGGCAAAAACATTGAAAGGTTGATGCAATCTACTTATATGGATGATTATGATTCTCTTAGGTATTTTCAAGATACTTTGAGAAAAAAAGGTATAGTTGATAAACTTGTTGAATTAGGTATAAAAGAAGGAGATTCAGTATTCATTTGTGGCTATGAATTTGAATTTTTTAATTAGGGGTTGATATCATGATAACAGGAAAGCAAAGAAGTTATTTAAAAAAGATTGCAAATAATACCGAATCTATTTTCCAAATTGGGAAAAATGGAATAACTGAAAATTTCATTAAACAAGTAGATGAAGCATTGAATGCTAGAGAAATTGTAAAAATAAATATTCTAAAGAATTCCGAATTAGACAATCAAGAAATTATTGAGATTTTGACTGAAAGACTAAAAGCTGAGTTTGTACAAAGCATTGGGAGAAAAATAACAATATACCGAGAGTCAAAGGACAAAATTATCAAATTACCAAATTAAAATTGGAGATGAGATAAATGCCTATTGGTATTATGGGAGGGACATTTAATCCGATTCACATAGGGCATTTGATAATTTCTGAATTTGTAAGATGTGAGTTTGAACTGGACTATATTTTATTTGTTCCAAATGGGAATCCTCCACATAAAAAAAAATCAAATCTAATTGATGCAAATTTAAGATTATCATTAATAGAAAAAGCAATTAGAGATAACAACTATTTTAAATCTAGTGATATAGAGTTAAGTTTAAATAAAATTAATTATACTGTAGATACTTTAAAAGCTTTAAAATCAATGTATAGTAAAGAAAAATTCTATTTTTTGATAGGAATGGATACTTTGTTTGAGTTAGATTCTTGGAAAGATTTTAACACAGTAGCTAAGCTAACTGACTTTATAGTCTATCAAAGGCAAGGTTATGAAAAGAAAAAAATTGATTTAAAAATTAAAGAATTAGAAGAATTATACGGAACTAGAGTTTTTATAAGTAATGGACCTTATATAGATATATCATCAACCTTTATTCGAGAAAGGGCTAATAAAGGGCTGACTCTTAGATATCTAGTTCCGGATAGCATTTTAGAAGATGTTTTAAAGATTTATGGGGGAACCTAATATGAATTATGACGAAATTATAAGAAATGTGCTGAATGAAAATAGATATAAGCATACATTAGGAGTTGTAAAGGTAGCGACTGAGTTGGCGGATAGATTTGGTGCTGATAAAGAAAAAGCCACTATAGCAGCTTATCTTCATGATTATGCAAAGCCACTAAACTATAATGAAGCTTTGAAAGTAATTGAAAAATACGATATAATATTAGATGAAGAGACTTTAGAAAACCCTGAATTGTTACATGCGCCAGTAGGAATGGCAATAGCTAAATATGAACTAGGAATAAATGATGAAGAGATATTAGAAGCTATAAGATATCATACAACAGGAAAAGAAAATATGTCACTATTAACTAAGATAATTTATCTTGCTGATTTAATAGAGCCTAGTAGAGAATTTGATGGAGTTGAAAAAATCAGGAAGATTGCTTATAAGGATTTGGACTTGGCTTTAAAAATTTCTTTTGATAATACAATTATATACCTAATCAAAAAAAATATGATTATTCATTCAGACACAATTAAATCAAGGAATTATATCATAAGAAATCTCACTAGGGGGAAAAAATGAAATCTTTTATAAAAATTTTCTTAAAGTGGCTAATAATATTTATCGTATTGTTTTTTTTCTTGAATTTTATGATAGGGGCATCATACGATGATTCTAACCTGACTTTTTTATTTATGGGAGTAGATGCCAGCAATGTAAAGGAAGCTAAAGGTGTAAGATCAGATACAATCATGTTAATAAACGTTGATAAGAATAAAGATCTAATCTCTATAATATCAATACCTAGAGATACTAGAACTCCTATAGAAGGTAGAAAATACGAAGAAAAGATAAACCATGCATACGCTTATGGTGGGCCGACTTTAACTACTAAGACTGTTTCAAATCTTTTAGGTATAAATATAGATTATTATGCTGTTGTAGATTATGATTTAGTATCTCAATTCATTGATTTAATAGGAGGAGTTGAGATATATGTACCAATTGATATGAAATATCAGGACCCTGTAGCCAATCCTCCATTATATATAGATTTACAGGAAGGACTTCAGGTGTTAGATGGAGATAAAGCCCTTCAATATTTGAGATTCAGAAAGGGATATGCAAATGCAGATTTGGGGAGAATAGATGCCCAACAAGAGTTTTTAAAAGTACTGATAAATGAGACATTAAGTTTAAAGAACATACCTAAAATCCCTAGCATGATAAAATTATATAAAACTAATGTTGATACAAATATTCCTGTTTCAATGGCATTGAGGTATGGACTTTCCACGATGATACCTGGACCTTTGGAAATTGAGTCTCATGTACTGCCAGGGTCACCTAAGATGATAAATGGGATATCATACTATATTCATGACAAACAAGAAACGCAAAGATTGATACAACAAGTTATTTATAGTGATAAGTAAAATTCAAAGAGATAGGAGGGAATGCTTGTATACAATGGATTTAATGAATGAAAAACTAGAGATTATAAAAGAAGCAATTGAAGAGAAAAAGGGATTTGACATAGAAGTACTTGATATAAGAAAAAAAAGTACAATTGCTGATTATTTTGTAATAGCAAGCGGAAACTCATCCACTCAAGTATTATCAATAGTTGATGAAATAGAAGACAAAATGACTGTTAATGGTTACGAAACTGTTGCAGGTAAAGAAGGATATTCTTCAGCTAAATGGATAATATTAGATTATGATGACGTAGTAGTTCATATTTTTAAAAAAGAAGATCGCGAGTATTATAACCTCGAGAGATTATGGAAAGAGTATGAAAATATAACTAAATAGGGGGTAGAAAGAAGTGGCTATAGAATATATTTCTACAGAAAAGGCACCGAAAGCAATTGGACCATATTCACAAGGAATTATTAGTAGTGGATTAATATTTACTTCCGGACAATTACCTATTGATCCATCAACTGGAGAACTAATTACAGATATTAAATTAGCAACAAGGACTTGTCTAGAAAATGTAAAGGCAATACTTGAAGAAGCTGGGTCTAAATTGGATAATGTAATCAAAGTAACAGTTTTCGTAAAAGACATTAATGATTTTTCAATAATTAATGAAGTTTATGGTGAATATTTTACAAATCATAAGCCAGCAAGAAGCCTTGTTCAAGTATCTGAATTACCAAAAGGTGGTTTGATTGAAATAGAAGCGATTGCAACAAAATAAAAAAAGGACCTAAATGGCCCTTTTTTTATTTTGAAATATAATTTATTTCTGGGATAGCATTTCTCTTTCTTCTTCTTTTTTTTCTTATTTTATATTTTTTATATATTCTTTGTAAGATTAAAAAAACTATAATAAACCAGTACCAGTTATTGATAATACCACTAAGGAATCCAGAAGAAGTATCTGCACTTATATCTGTTGATGCTACAATATTAGCTTTACCAAGGTATTCTCCATTTATTAAATAATGAACTTCACCTAATATTTGACCAACAGATATAGGAGCATGTAAGTCTTCATTTAAAACGATTTTTCTTTCAATATTTTCAACATTGTATTTTGACAATGGAAATGCAATGTTTGAGTCTATAATACCAGCTACATAAGGAATATTTCCTCCTTCAATCGGGATATTATCAATGAATTGATCCTTATAACCAATTACTATATTGTCAAAATTATCAAAACCAAAATTTAACAATTCTATTGTATTCTTATAAACTTCATTTCCATTAGCTTTGAGGACTACAGCCAATAATTTTTGACCTTCTTTTTCAGCATAAGAGACTAAACAGTTTTTAGCTTTGCTTGTATATCCAGTTTTAACGCCTAATGCATATTGGTATTTAATCGGAACTGGTTGACCGTTAATTTCTACTTTCTCAGTACTAAATAGTAATTTATTAGTTGTTTTAAGATAGCGTGCCTCATTTTTTATATTTGTTGGAGGAATCTCATATGTAACCTTAGTTATTATATTTCTAAATTCATCAAATTGCATTGCATATTGACCAATAAGAGCTAGGTCATGAGCAGTGGAAACATGCTCATCTTCGTGCAAGCCATTTGGATTTACGAAATTTGTGTCAACAGCACCAAGTTCTTTTGCTTTATCGTTCATCATTTTTACAAAAGCATCAACACTACCACCAATATGTTTAGCTATTGCTAAAGCACAATCATTAGCAGATGCTATAAGCATACCATTTAATAGTTGTTCTAGGGTTAAGACCTCTCCGACCTCAAGTGCAATATGGCTTCCATATGTTAAGTCAACTACCTCTTGATCAATTATTACATAATCACTTAAGTTTCCGTGTTCTAAAGCAAGAATAGCTGTCATCATTTTAGTAGTACTAGCAGGATACAATTTCTTATTTATATTTTTTTGATATAATATTTGCCCAGTATCATAATCTATTAATATAGCAGCTTCTGCTCCTATATTAAGAGAATTATATGTCTCGTAATTCATCGAATTGCTGGCCAAAACAGATGAACTTAGACTATAAGGGTCATCTCGCAACGAAGTTGCAAACGCTTCAGAGAAACTTGTTAGAAGCATTGTAATTGTTAAAATAGCACTAATAATGTTAATTTTTTTCAAAATATCACCACCAAAATTATGTTATTTTTATTATATCAAAAAAACCAACTAAAATACATTTGTTTATAGAAATATATTAATCATTTAATTATATCCTTATAAATAGTATAATAAATATAATAGTTTAGTAGATTAATTATTAGGGGGAATTTGTGTGGGTTATTTCAGTAAGAGAGAAAAAATATTAATCACGATAATTGCAATGTTAATAATTATTATTTTTGTATTTAGAAATCCCTCTGATGATTTAAATGTTGCTAAAGAAAACAATTTGGTAATAATAAATGATGAATCAAAAACAGTTGAAGAAGAAAAAAATAATGAAGAAATACCTTCTGAAATTATAGTTCATATAAGTGGCCAAGTTTATCAACCGGGAATATATAGACTATTTTCAGGAGATAGGGTAATAGATGTAGTTAATTTAGCAGGAGGGCTAACAAAAGATGCTGATTTAGATAAAATTAATTTAGCAAGAAAAATAAGTGATGAAGATAAAATATACATACCTAAAATTGGTGAAGATGTAAATGTAAATTCAAATAACAGCCCCCCTGAATTTATAGAAAGTAAAGATGATAAGACTTCAACTAGCAAAATTAACATTAATACATGTTCAAAAGAGGAGCTGGTTAGTTTACCAGGAATAGGGGATGTATTAGCTGATAGAATAATTGAATATAGGAATAAAACAAAGTTTAATGAAATAGAAGACATAAAAAAAGTTGCAGGGATAGGAGATGCGAAATTTAATAGCATAAAAGATTTAATAACTACGAAATAAGAGGTGAGACAATGGATAAAAGACTTACTCAATTAACAAAGAGTTCTGGGTGAGCTGCTAAAATCGGTCCCGATATACTTGCTCAAGTTTTGAGCAAATTACCCAAAATGCATGATGAAAGATTATTAGTGGGAATAGATACATCTGATGATGCAGCAGTTTACAAAATTAATGACGAATTAGCGATTATTCAAACTTTAGATTTTTTTACTCCCGTAGTAGATGATCCATATACATACGGACAGATTGCTGCTACAAATTCTTTAAGTGATGTGTATGCGATGGGTGGAGAACCTACTTTGGCCATGAATATCGTTTGTTTTCCCGATTGTTTGGATCCAGAAATTCTTTCTGAAATTTTAAAGGGAGGATATGATAAAGTAAAAGAGGCAGGGGCAATCCTAGTAGGAGGGCATAGTGTTGCTGATGATGAACCTAAATATGGATTGTCTGTTACAGGATTTGTTCATCCCAATAAAGTAAAATCTAATAGTAATGCTAAAATAGGTGATTATTTAGTTCTAACAAAGCCATTAGGCGTTGGAATAATAAATACTGCGATAAAAGGTGATATAGCAAGCAAAAGTGCATATAATAGATGTGTTGAAGTTATGACAAAATTGAATAAATATGCTAAAGAGGCTTGTGATAATTTAAAAGAAATTCATAGTATAACAGACATAACAGGATTTGGTCTGTTAGGTCATGCTTTAGAAATGGCAGAAGCTAGCGATGTAAGCCTTCTTTTATTTAGTGACAAAATTCACTATATAGAAGAAGCTAAAGATTATGCATCTATGGGGATCATCCCTGCAGGTGCTTACAAGAATAAAACTCATATTGGAAATAAAGTAGTGTTTAATGAACATGTAGCTCAATATTTAAAAGATATCATGTTTGATCCACAAACATCTGGAGGATTATTAATATCTGTAGGAGAGGATGATTTAAACAAATTAGAGATTGGTTTAAAGGAAAGGAATGTGGAGTATAGCATAATAGGGAAAGTAGTAAACAAAGAAGAATTTAGAATTTATGTTAGCTAGTAAGGAGAGTGCTTCGGTGGTTGAAAAAAAATATTACAAACTAATTCCAAAGGTGGATGAAATATTAAATGATGAAAATATTCAAGAGTTGTTAAAATTTATGCCTAGGAAAATAGTTATAGATGCCATAAATGAAGAACTTAATAAAATCAGAACAATCATAAAAATGGGTGAAGATGAAGCAAAGATAAATTCATATCTAAATAATGTTATTTATAACATAATAGAAAATTGTAAAATTAAGAATAATTTTAATTTGAAGAGAGTTATAAATGCTACTGGGATAATAATTCACACAAACTTAGGACGATCTTTATTGAATCCAGAAGTAATTGATAACTTGAAAGAAGTCAGCATTAATTATTCTAATTTAGAGTTTGATATAGAAAAAGGAACAAGGGGCTCTAGATATTCACATCTTGAACGAATCATATCTCAAATAACTGGTAGTGAGGCCTCTTTAGTAGTAAACAATAATGCTGCTGCAGTATTATTGGTTTTAAGTACATTAGCCAAAAATAAAAAAGTAATTATTTCACGAGGAGAACTTATTGAAATTGGGGGTTCATTTAGAATACCTGAGGTAATGGAGCAAAGTGGAGCTGTTTTAAAAGAGGTAGGGACCACAAATAAGACTCATTTTGAAGATTATTTGAATGCGATTGATGAGGATACATCATGTATTATGAAAGTGCACACATCAAATTATAAAATACTTGGGTTTACTAGTGATGTACCAATATCTGAACTAAATAAATTAAAAACTGATAAAATTTATTTGATAGAAGATCTGGGCAGTGGAGTATTAATAGATCTCTCAAAATACGGGATATGTTATGAACCTACCGTTGCTGAAAGTATAAAAAATGGAGCAGATATAGTGACTTTTAGCGGAGATAAACTTTTAGGCGGACCTCAAGCTGGAATAATAGTAGGTAAAAAAGAGCTAATAGATAGAATGAAAAGAAATCCTTTAACAAGGGCACTTAGAGTTGATAAATTTACAATATCTGCATTAGAGAGTACTTTTAGATATTATTTGGATGATGAGATAGCAATAGAAAAAATACCTACTTTAAAGATGATGATGAAAAGTTTAGAAGAAATAGAAACTCAAGTAAAGAGAGTATTTAAAAAACTTCAAGCAATTATTAATTCGGAAAATATAATTTTTGGTATTGCCGATGATTTTTCGGAAATAGGGGGAGGTTCATTGCCTCTTGAAAGACTTAGAACTAAATGTTTAACTATAGAAGTTAAAGGAATTAGCATAGTTGAATTTGAAGATAAACTTAGAAACTATGAAACACCAATCATAACTAGAATATCAAAAGATAAAATTATACTTGACTTCAGAACAATAAGAGAGGACGAAGAGGATATTTTATTAAAAGCAATTTTATACTCATGTGAGATTATTTAAGGGGAGTAAGATAAGAAATGAATCATATTATCATTGGAACAGCTGGGCATATAGATCATGGGAAAACTACTTTAATAAAAGCTCTAACTGGTAGAGAAACAGACAGATTAAAAGAAGAGAAAGAAAGGGGTATTTCTATAGAGTTAGGGTTTACTTATTTTGATTTGCCTAGTGGCCAGAGAGCTGGCATTATAGATGTTCCAGGTCATGAGAAATTTATCAGGAATATGCTGGCAGGTGTAGTAGGAATAGATTTAATACTTTTTGTAGTAGCGGCAGATGAGGGAGTTATGCCTCAAACTTTAGAACACTTAGCCATTTTAGATTTAATAGGAGTTAAAAAAGGATTTATTGTTATCACTAAAGCTGATTTAGTAGATGAAGAATGGCTGGAACTTGTGAAAGAGGAGATAAAAGAAAGTGTCCAAGGAACATTTTTAGAAAATTCTAAAATGATACCTGTTTCTAGTACAAAAAAAATAGGGATTGATGAAGTAATTGAAGAAATAGATAAACTATCTAATTCTATAGAACAAAAGGATATAAATGATTTACCTAGGCTTCCTATAGACAGAGTATTTACTATTCAGGGCTTTGGAACTGTTGTAACAGGAACTCTTTTAAGTGGTAGACTAAAGGTGGGGGATGAGGTTGAAATATTTCCAAAATCAATTACTTCCAGAATTCGGAACTTACAGGTTCATGACATTGATGTTAAAGAAGCTTATGCAGGGCAAAGAGTAGCCGTCAATCTCTCTA
Source organism: Soehngenia sp. (assembly GCF_055108775.1). Lineage (NCBI taxonomy): Bacteria > Bacillati > Bacillota > Tissierellia > Tissierellales > Tissierellaceae > Soehngenia > Soehngenia sp. The sequence goes on from NZ_JBSQIL010000040.1 coordinate 15,240, forward strand.
ATGTAAAGAAGAACGAGATAAGCAGAGGAGATTGTTTAGCTCTAACTGGGACTATGAAGGAAACAATGATGCTAGATGTAAAAGTTAAATTAATCAAAAACCTTGATAGACATATAGAAAATAGAACTCGATTAAAGCTATACCTTGGAACAGATGAAATAATGTGCAGGATGATATTATTAGATAGAGACTTTCTAGAACCTGGAGAAGAAGCATTTGCTCAACTTAGACTAGAAGAAAAAACAGTGGCAAAAGCAAAAGATAGATTTATTTTGCGTTTTTTTTCACCAATGTTCACAATTGGAGGCGGCGAAGTATTAGTTGCGAATCCAAAGAAAAGGAAAAGATATGATGAAAATATATTAGAAGAACTTTCCGTAAAAGATGAGGGAAGCATTTCAGATCATATAGAAAGCTTACTAAAAGCTGAGAAGGACATTTTTTACAATATCAAGGAGATTTCTACTGAATTATCATTATTAGAAGATAAATGCTTAGAGGAAGTAAAAAAATTAGAAATTGCTAGAAAAGCTACTGTGTTTGAATTAAACAGAGAAATTTATCCAATCCATGAAACAAAGCTAAATGAATTGACAAAAACTATAACAAAAGAATTGTTAGAATTTCATAATAAATACCCATTAAGGTATGGAATCCCAAAAGAAGAGATTCGAGCAAAATATCTCGGGAAGAATAAACAAAAGTTAGGAGATATGATCATTGATTATTTAATAAGCCAAAAGGAAATCAAACAATATAAAGATTTGCTATCCCTTCCTGACTTTACTCCTAGTTTGTCAGATGAAGAAAAAGAATTAAAAGAGAAGATCATTAGATTTTTAGAAACGAAGGAATACAATTTAACTAAAATAGAAGAAGTATTCGAAAACAACAAAAGTATAAATAAGAATAAGCTTGAAGATTTAATATTTTTTATGATTAATACTGCTGATATAATTAAGATAGCAGATAGTTATCTAATAAGTTCAAATAAGTATAATGATGCTAGATCGATTCTTAAGACATATTTGCTAGAAAACGAATATATAACTGCTTCAACATATAGAGATTTGTTAAATACAAATCGGAAAGTTGCTATATCATTACTTGAACATTTTGATCAAATTAAGTTTACCAGAAGAGATGGAGATAAAAGATATCTAATAGGATGATTGAGGTGAGTCCATGGGAGAGAAAATATTATTATTAGATCCTGACAAAAATTTTACTAAAACTTTAAAGTATAGCTTTGAACAAGATAGCTTTCAAATAGATGTATTGCCAGATTGCGAAAATATTATTGATCTAATTGAAAAGAAACATTACGATATATTAGTAACAGAGCTTCAGCTATTAAAATCAAGTGGTTTATCTATATGCCAAAGTGTTAGAAGTTTTTCAAACATACCTATTATATTCATTTCAATGGTAAATGATGATATAAAAAAGATACTTGCGTTTGAGTATGGAGCAGATGATTATCTAGTAAAACCTTTTAACATATTAGAACTAAAAGCTCGAATTAAGGCAATACTTAGAAGGACATCTAATCTAAATTACGATAGGAATAACGAAACTATTGAGATTTCAGATATTAAAATATATACAATTGGCAGAAAAATAACAAAAGCTGGG
>NZ_JBSQIL010000041.1:0-16311 GCF_055108775.1 Soehngenia sp.
GAAGAGGATAAAAAAGCTGTTGATTTAATGCTATTATACAATGATGATTTGCGTACAGCTCATATATTAAAAGAATGGTTTTATGAAATATGTCAAAGTGATGATTATTCTTATCAATGTAGTGAACTAATAAAATGGATTGAGAGTGCAGAATGCTCTTAAATAGCAGAATTTAAGAAGTGTGCCAATACCTATAAAAACTGGATAAATGAGATAAAGAATGCTTTTAGATATGGTTATACTAATGGACCAACTGAAGGATTTAACAATAAAATTAAGGTGTTAAAGAGAATATCTTTTGGGATAAGGAATTTTAAGAGATTCCGAAATAGAATTATTCATTGTACAAATTAGAGGGGTCAAATTTACAAGTAAATAATATATGTGGAAAACCTATATTTTAGCTAGGTTTATTTAAGTGTGCTTAAAAACCAATATAATAGTACCTATATGTAAAAATGCTCTTAAATATAGAATTGGAGCAAGATCAAAATTGATCCTACCCCAACAATTGACAAAGAGCCGTTATTTTATTGTTTATGTTTTTTACTTTTTCCCTTAACTCTTTTTAGCCTAAAGAAGTCTTCTCTTTCCTTTTCTTGAAGTACACTGTCGATATATTTGATAGTAGATTCATATCTAGGTATTTGGATCTTCTCAAGAGCATTTGCTCTTTTTTGGGTCTTTTTAATTTCCATCGCTAATTTATATACAGAATTCTCAATCTCTGCTAGTTCATATATCAAATCTCTTACTTTCATAAAACTTAGTACCGTCTTGTCAAAAGCAGGAGATGTCCTATAAAAATCATATTCTGTCTTTAACGGACTCTCTTCTCTCTTGATTATTGGAACTTCTACTCCCATGACCGATTTATATATAATGTCAAAGTCTTTTTCTTTTTCAATTGATTCTGCGATTTCAATGACAGTCTCTGGCCCCATTAGTATATTTGCAATCTTTAAATTCTCGTACGCTTCTTGAAATGCTTCATCTACTTTAGTTTGAAGGTCTGTTGCAGAATCTATTAAGTTCATCATTTCACGTATCAGAACAGTTCTTTTTTTATCCAGAAGTTCGTAGCCTTTTTTAGCAAAAGAAAGAGAGTTCTTAGCTTTTATTAAATTCGCTTTTGTAGGTGTTATCTTATAAACAGCCATTGCCTCACCTTATTTCATATACTTTTCAATTAGTTTTTGATCCAACCTATCTAGTTCTTCTTTTGGCAACAGTTTTAATAAATCCCATGCTATGTCTAGCGTTTCCATCATATCTCTATTTTCAGTAAAGCTTTGAGATACAAATCTCTTCTCAAATTCTTCTCCGAATTTTAGATATTTCTGGTCTCTTTCTGATAAATCGTCCTCGCCAATGATTTGTGCTAGTGCTCTTACATCTTGAACTTTTGAATATGCTGAGAACAATTGGTTTGCGACTTCTGGATGATCTTCCCTAGTAAAACCTTCACCAATGCCGTCTTTCATCAGACGAGAAAGTGATGGCAATACATTTATTGGTGGATATATGCCTTTTAAATATAAATCTCTTGATAATACAAGTTGCCCTTCAGTAATATAGCCTGTAAGGTCAGGTATTGGATGCGTTATGTCATCATTTGGCATCGTGAGTATTGGTATAAGTGTTACTGAACCGTTTTTGCCTTTTATCATTCCAGCTCTTTCATAAAGTTCAGCAAGATCTGAATAAAGATACCCAGGATAACCCCTTCTGCTTGGTACTTCTTCTCTTAATGATGAAACTTCACGAAGAGCTTCGCCATAGCTTGTTATATCTGTCATTATTACCAGTACATGTTGATTTTCTTCATATGCAAGATACTCTGCAGCAGTAAGAGCGCACCTTGGAGTTATGATTCTCTCCATTATAGGGTCATCAGCATAGTTTATATACATTACTACCCTATCCAGTACTCCTGCTTTTCTAAATGTTTCTTGGAAATAAAAAGCTTCATCGTGTTTTACACCTATTGCGGCAAATATAATAGAGAAATTATCTTCTCCTGATTCGCTTTTTATCTTGGCTTGTCTAACTATTTGTGCTGCCAACTGATTGTGTGGCAAGCCTGCCCCTGAAAATATAGGCAACTTTTGTCCCCTAATTAAAGTAGCAAGGGCGTCAATAGATGAAATACCTGTTTGAATGTAATTTCTTGGATACTCTCTTGACACTGGATTAATTGGCCTTCCATTTACATTGTAAGTTTTTTCAGAGTAAATTTCTCCGCCACCATCAATAGGCCTTCCTATTCCGTCAAATGTTCTTCCTAAAATCTCTTTTGATAGTGGTATTTCAAATGGTTTCCCTTTAAATGTTACTTTAGTATTATCTACAGCAATGCCCATAGTACTTCCGAAAACTTGAACTACAACACTATCGCCATCTATTTTAATTACTCTTCCAACCATTTTGTTGCCAAATTGGTCTTCGATTTCTGCTATTTCACTATACCCTATAGAATGAGTGTTAGAAAGTTCAACTATACTACCTTCAACTTTATCTAATTTTAAATATTTTCTCTTCATTCGTCTTCACCCACTATTTGCTATACTCTGACTCTAATTTATCATAGAAATCATTGATCATCTTATTGACTTCTTTGATCTTTGAAATATCATCATTAGGTATAGTATATTTTAATTTTATTACTTCTTCGTATATCTGTCCATTTCTTACCCTAGAGATTGGTATTCCTTTCTTTACTGCAGAAAGTCCTCTATCGTATAATAATTCCATGGTTTTTAGCATCTCATATTGTTTCTTTAGTGGCACAAAAGCATCGTCTTTATGAAATGCATTTTGTTGTAAAAATCCGATTTTTAACACTCTAGCTATCTCTAATATCAATCTCTGGTCATCTGGCAAAACATCTTCGCCAACTAAGAGCACTATTTCTTGGAGTTTGTTTTCTTCAAACAGTATTCCGAGCATTTTTTCTCTTAAATTTTCAATATCCACATTTAACTCTTTCTCATAGAAATCTTTGATCATATGAGTATATCCGCTATAACTATCCATCCAGTTGATTGCAGGATAGTGTCTTGAATATGCTAGTTCTCTATCAAGTCCTAAAAATACATTTACGAATCTCTTCGTATTTTCAGTTACTGGTTCAGAAAAATCTCCACCAGCTGGTGATACCGCGCCAATCAATGTTACCGAGGCTTCTTTGCCTGAGAGTGTCTTGACATATCCAGCCCTTTCATAAAATTGTGCAAGTCTTGTTGGCAAATATGCAGGGTATCCTTCTTCTGCAGGCATTTCTTCAAGTCTACCAGATATTTCTCTCAATGCTTCTGCCCATCTTGATGTTGAATCCGCCATGACAGCTACATCATAACCCATATCTCTGAAGTACTCAGCCATTGTAATGCCTGTGTAAATTGAGGCTTCCCTTGCGGCAACTGGCATATTTGATGTGTTGGCTATTAAAACAGTTCTTTCCATGATAGGCCTATTGGTCTTAGGGTCGACTAATTTAGGGAAATCCTCGAGAACTTCAGTCATTTCGTTTCCTCTTTCTCCACAGCCAACATATATGATGATGTCTGCATCAGACCATTTTGCAAGTTGATGTTGGAGCATTGTCTTGCCAGTTCCAAAACCGCCAGGAATAGCTGTAGTTCCTCCTTTTGCTATTGGGAAAAATACATCTAGGATTCTTTGGCCTGTTACAAGAAGTTTGCTTATTTCAAGTCTTTCTTCTACAGGTCGAGGATTTCTTACTGGCCATTCTTGATACATCTTGATCTCGTGAATGTCTCCATTTTTATCTTCTATTTTAATAATTGTGTCATTTATAGTCCCCTTGTTTGTTTCATTAACCCATATTACTTTGCCTGAGATCTCGATAGGAACCATCAGCTTGTGAACAATAAGCTGAGTTTCTTGCACTTCTGCAAATATCTGTCCACCTGTTAGATTATCGCCTGGCTTTACTAGCAGTTTAAACTCCCACTCTGTTTCTTCATCTATCGAAATAAGGCCAATTCCTTCAGGGATAAAATCACCATGGTCATCTCTAATCTTCTTTAATGGCCTTTGTATACCATCAAACATATTTCCAAGCATGCCAGGTCCTAGTTTTAGAGAAAGTGGTTTTCCAGTTGAAACTACTTCATCACCTTTTTTTAAGCCTTCTGTTTCTTCATAGACCTGAACAATACCAGTATCTCCATCAATGGAAATAACTTCACCTATCAATTTTTTTGGCCCTACTACAACCATCTCTCTCATTTTAAATCCAGTCATGTTTTCTCCGATAATTACAGGACCGTTGATGGATTTAATCTTACCAGTTAAATCACTCATTTATGTCACCTGCTTTCTCTAAAAGCGCAAATAACTTGTTTCCTATCTCATACTCATTGTCATCAATCAAGGTCTTTAATGAATAATCAATTAAAAATGTCTTCTCTTGATCTTCGATTAAAAATCCGCCTAATAGATTTGATGGCAATGTTTCAATGTTAAATTTATGAATTCGTTCTGCGTAATTCTTTTCTAAGTGCTCTTTTACCATATCTTTGTCGCTTTCTTTAACATAAATATTGAAATTCAAATCTCCAAGCTCTAAAATAGCTTTGTCCAGTTTGCCAAAGAGATATTGTTTGTATTCACTAGTCTTAGTGAATTCTGAAGCTTTTTCATATAGGCTTTGTATAAAGTCTTGTAGGATTTCTGCCCTCATTTTTAAAACTTTTTCTTTGACTTTTGTCTTTTCTTCAGAAATCTTTTCGTTGATCTCTCTTTCTGCTATTGCCAATTTTCTTTTGATGATCTCATCCCTTTGAGCTTCTAGTTCTTTCTTCTTCTGTTCTAGGAGATTTTCATTCTCTTTTTTTAATTCATCTAGTGCTTTTTGGAATTTCTTTTCTTCTTCTTTGTAGACAACTTTGCGAAATATATCCAATTTATCTTCTACAGTTATCATGACTTCACCACCTATATTTTGATGCCGACGGACTCTTTGATGTATCTCATAATAAAGTCTTTGTCCTTTAGGCCTGTCCTATCTGGTACAGTTACAATTAGCTTCTTGCTATTGCTCTTTTTTACTTGAAGCACTCTATCTTTCATTTTTTCTAGGATAGATTCTGTGATTATGATTATTCCAATCTCATCATTTTCAACAGCCTCATCAAACGCTTTTCTTATATCATCTAAATCTTTTACATATATTCCTTCTATACTTGCTAATCTCATTCCCACTAAAGTGTCCTTGTGGTCGCTGATTAGAATAGATTTCATTTTTATAACCTTCCCAAAATAAGAATTGAAACTATAAGACCATAAATAGCAATACCTTCTGCCAAACCTACAAATATAAGTGTTTGTCCTAATAATGATTTATCTTCTGATACTGCGCCTAAAGCTGCTGAACCAACTACTGCTACTGCATAACCTGCACCAAGTGTTGCTAATCCTGTTGCTAAAGCTGCTGAAATAAACCCTAAACCTTGAGATGATGTAACACCAGCTGCTGTGGCTTCTTCTGCTGCGTTTATTGCTCCTGGTACCATGATTATTACTGCTGCCATCAAAAGTGGAACAAACACAAACAAGTTAGCTCTCAAAATCTTTTTCAATTTCTTTCTGTCACCTTCCATATCGCTGTAAATAAAATATACTCCAGTAGCAATTGTTAATAATACCATAATAGTAGTTGTTGTTAATATAAATGACATAATATCTCCTCCTAAATTCTAAATTCTAATATTCTAATTTTACAGGCTCAAAAGCTTTTCCATCGCCTTTATAATATCTACTGAATAGTTCGTAATATTGAAGTCTTAAGCCTTGAATGAATACTATAAGCCCTTCAAGCCCTAATATCAGTAGGTTGCCTATGATTAACACCACTGTATTTCCTGCAGCAGAGCCTATCATTTCGCCTATGGTTTCAAATGCAATAAATAATCCCACGTGAGTCAGTGCAAACGCTCCAACTCTTATAAATGATACTGTTCCACTCAACATGCTCAAGAAAGTCTCAAGCAATGAGAATACACCTTCGATGTAATATCCTGTGATATCTTCGTGATGTAGAGGTCTCTTCTTTTCAACTAGATTAGCAAGTGGCATCTTGAATATGATGGACAATAAACATAGTACTGCTATTGCTACACCTACTGGCACTGGCATTATGTTTAACCCCAGCATCATTCCACCTACCAAAAGAAGTAAGTCTATAAAAAGCACAAATCCTGCAATTCCTTTGTTTCCAAACACAGCTTCTTCGATGTCTTTTCTCTTGAAAGCATTTATAATGCCATGAATATATGCAATTATAAGTAGTGTGACACCTACGCCAATTGCTATCATAAGCATAGTATTGATGTTTTCAAAAGGTCTGATCAATAGTGCTGGTATGATCGTTTCAAATCCAAACACAGCGCCATAAAGAGTCCCAAAGACCATTGAACTTGCTCCTAATCTAGTTAGCAAGCCTCCAAAAGTCTTGCTCTTCTTGCCTACCAATAATCCTGCAAGCAAGATGACAAATCCTTGACCCAAATCTCCGAACATCATTCCAAATAAAAACATGTATGACAAACTTAAAAAAGGAGTTGGATCCAGTTCATTGTATGATGGTGTCCCATACATCTTAACTAGCATCTCAAAAGGTTTAAATAACCAATTATTCTTTAATTTTGTAGGTGCATTTGAAATCTCGTCTTTCTTAAATACAGCCACAATTCCATCATATTTCTTTAACAGACTCGTCAGCTTATCTCTATCTGACTCGGCAATCCAAGCAGAAAGATAAAAATATTTCTTTGAAAAAGCAAGATTTTCCTGAATATCTTCCATTTTTAGGATCATATTAGCATGTGCTAACAGCTCCTTTACCCTATCGGTGTATTTTGATTTAATCTTATCCTCTATTTTCTCATTCTCAGCAATTTCTGCTAAAATCGAATTCCTTTTGATGTCAATTTGCTCGCTTATTTCTCCAAGAGTACCAGAATATTCTTCAGGAATTGGAATTTCTTTAAACCCTAGAGACCTTAAGATTCTAGTCATCTCAATATTCATTTCTTTTGGGTACATAACTATATATACTTCGCCTTCTTGGCTTGAACCAGTGTGCAAAAAAATACCCAAAATGTTCTCATAGTTCTTCTTTACCTTTTGTCTGCCTTCTTTTGAAAGAATTCCTACTTTGAATTCAAAATATTCCATGTTTCTCAAATCAGATAAAGATATTGAAAAATTCTTTAGTTCTCTAAATATATTCAAGTAATATCCTTCTAAATGTTCAAAGTCCTTTTTTAGAGTATTTATTTTTTCATTTGTGTCATGAATTTCTCCAATTATATTATCGAATTCCTCGAGAATATTCTCTTTTGGCAGCAAAGTATCAATTCTCATATTTAATTCATTGTCTTTTACATCAAATATTTCTTTGATTGTATCTGATTTTTTACTCAATTCGTCGACAAGAGAGTCTTTCTTATAGCTCCTTGCATAGTTCATATCGATTATCTTATCTATATTCTCGTTTGTGACATCAAATGTGAAATTATTAGACTCAATTTGATGAATTGCAGGAATTAAATCCACTTCAACGTTTGTGACTACATCCTTTAGGACATTTTCTGCATCTTGCGCCTTCCCAACGATATTTAACAAAGTCATTTTTTCAACCGACACTTATTATCACTTCCTTCTTCTCATCGTGATGCTAGGCTTTATCATTATGCTAACACCCTTAGTAATAAACTGTTTTTTAGTTTTGTAGAATGGACAACTTCTTCATCAAATGCTACATAAATATCCTCATATTTGCTTAAAGTATTTTGTATACTTTCTTTATCGGAACACAATACCCATCCAGCTAGATAGAAATACTTCCTTGAAAAAGCTAATTTTTCCTTTATTTTTTCTATTTTAATCATGATTTCTAATTGATTTAGCAAGTTAGTTATCTTATCTTTGTATTTTGATTTTAAATCTTCTAACTCTTTCTCTTTCGATGCAATTTGTGCTAAAATGTTATTTCTTTTTAGTGTAAGTATCGCACTTATTTCCTTTGGAGTAGAATTGTATTCTTCTGGCATCACCAACTCTTTAAATCCTATTGTTTTTAATGCTCTCTCTATATCTACAGCCACTTTTTTTGGGTAAATTATAAAATATACTTCTCCCTGTACTATCTTCCCAGTATGAACGATTATAGCTGGTATATTTTCATAGCTTGATTTTAACTTAAACCTTTCAGTATCGTTTAATACTCCTAGTTTAAAGTCAAAATACTCCATATTTCTTAAATCTCCAATGCTTATAGGAAAGTCATCTAGTTCTCTAAAAATATTATTATAATAGCTCTCTAATTTGCTCAACTCATTTTTTAAATTCATTAAATGGTCGTTCAAGGAATTTATGTTTTCGATCGCATTAAAAAAATCATTGATTTCATCTTCATTTATATAAGGTTTTTCTTTTGAAATATTTATGCTGTTATTAGTTAACCCAAACATTGACATGATCTTTTTTTTCTTGGTTTCTAAATCATTAACCTTATTGTCGCTTATATAAGGCATCGCATAATTCATATCAACTATTTTATCTAGACTGTCATCTCTTACATTTATTTTAAAATAACTTGTTTCTATTCTATTCAATGCATCTAATACTTCAATATCATAGTTTAAAACTAAATCTCTTAACACTTTATCTTGATATTCGACTTTACCAACTACATTAATCAACTCCATTTTGTTAGTTCCCATGATTACTCACTTCCTTTTAAATCTCTAATGAGGTATTTTCTTATGTCAATGCTTGAAATTTGATACCTCTTGGATTCCAGTATAGTCATGATGTCTCTTATTTCAAATTCTAATAAATGCAAAAATCCTATCGAAACTGAAATATCCATTTTAGCTTTTTTGAAAACATCTTTAAACATATTATAAAGGTGCTTTTGAATCCTTATTTTCATAAAAGTATCTATATCTTCCTCTGGGTTAAATAGGTCCTTGTATGGAGTGTTTCTAACCGTATTTATCAAATAGTCTACATCTGAATAACACAATTTCTTTAAATCTTCGTATTTAAATTCAAGACCTCCACTAAGTGCATAATTTATCAATTCTTCTGGAATAATATTGTAAAATTTAAGTCCTCTATAAATCCATTCGATATTCAACAAATCCACATTTATGCCGACTAATTTTTCTACAAATTTTTTATCTTCTCTTGACAGTTTCATGCCCTTTTCTCTAACAGTTTGAAAATAAAATTTATCTAAACTCATTTCGATATAAAAAATCAATCTCTCTGGATCTTCATCTTTATATCTTTTAATTATGTCGTAGAAAGGTGTGTCGTTTAGTAATTCTATTAATTCATTGATATTTTTTGCACCTTTTATCTTGTCATAAGAAAAACTATAATATTTTTCTCTAATCAAACTTAAATTCTTAGTTTCTTCTAGATTATCTCCCCTTGCCACAGCCCTTATAAAAAGCTTTAGGTCTTCTACTTCATATCTGAGCATAAGAGATCTATAAAAGTCTTTATATTTATCAGAAAAATAATTTAAAATTTTCCCAAACTGCTCTACTAAGAATCTGTCCATTGCTATGTCTACATCCTCAATCATTGTTAAATGAGGATCTTTTGTTATAAAACTACCATATACAGTGTTATTTTTTAAATATGAAATTGTATCATCTACAGTCTTTGATTCCATTAAATTCAAATAATCGTCATCTGTTAAAAAATGAGAGTGCATAACTCTTAATTTCGTGTTGATTGCCGAAAATCTTCTAGCATTACTCATTTTATCCCTCTATTCCTCGATAGTCAGGATACTTTCCCAAATATCATTTAATAATTTTGCTTTTAAGGCTTCGTATCTTTGATTTAAGTCCACAGAACTAGTATATTTAAGAAATTCTTGCTGAGTAATTTGTGGAATTAATTTCGTTTTCTCTTCGATATAATTGATATATGCTTCCTGCGCTTCTTTTTCATAACTATTTAATAGTTCTTCTTCTAGTTTCTGCACATTTGCAAGCCCCTCAAATTTCTCTTTTTTAAGTATTTCCTCATATCTATCTCTTAATTTTTTTGTTTCATTATCTAGATTAAGGATATCTTGAACTATTTGATCCATCTTATCACCCCTTGACTAATCTATTATACTCTTCCAATTTTCTAATACAATTCTTAATTATCCCTTAAAATCATAAAAAACAACAAAAATATAGATATTTACGAATATTACTTAATAAATGTCTTTTTATATCATTAAATCTTCTATTATCTTTAACTTTCTAATTTGTTACAAAAACTTAATAAATAAAACCACCTATTTCTAGGTGGTTCATTCTATACTGTTTCTAAGCCTCTTCTGAAAGCAAGTATGTTCTTTTCATGTGTCTTTGGTGGTAAATATTTCTTTATTTTTTCTTCCCAATCAATATTATCCAACCCTAAAGCTTTTACAGTAACTCCAAGCATTACTATGTTTGAGCTCTTAGCTTCGCCAATATCTAAAGCTACTTTTCTAGCATCGATACTTATTACATGATCGATTTTAGATTTCAATTCCTCTATTACTCCTTTTGGATACTCTTCAAGCCCTGCAAGAACTGGAAGTGGAAATATTTCTTCTTCGTTGACTATAAGAGTTCCTTCTTTTCTTAAGTTTCCTATATATCTAAGAGCTTCTATTTTTTCAAAAGCTACTAACACATCAGCCTCTCCGCTATTTATTATTGGTGAATAAACCTTTTCTCCAAACTTAATCTGAGTGGTTACACTTCCACCTCTTTGGCTCATTCCATGTATTTCGCTCATTTTTACATCAAAGCCTTCTTCCATCAATCCTTCTGATAGGATTTTTGAAACCAAGATTATCCCTTGTCCTCCAACTCCAGCCAACAGTAAACTCTTATTCATTTTCTCCACCTCTTTCTTTATACACCTTTATAGCCTTGTAAGGACAAGTTTGAATGCATACAGTACACCCATTGCACTGAACTTTGTCTATGACTACTTTATCATCAATCATTGATATAGCAGGACATCCTATTCTGAAACATGTCTTACAGTTTGTGCATTTTTCATTATCTACTTCAGAGTAGAGACTAGCTCTTTTCTTTTGAACCTCTTTTATTAGAGCACATGGTTGTTTTGTTATTATGACGAATGGCCCATCTGCTTCTAGTGCTGCTTTTATTGCTTCTTTATTTTGAACCATATTATATGGATTTATAACCTTGACATTTTCTTCTTTTACTCCACATGCTTTTACGATTGATTCTATATCAACAGTTGGTGCTGCTTCACCCTTTATGTTTTTACCTGTTCCAGGATTCTCTTGATGACCTGTCATAGCTGTAATTCTATTATCAAGTATAACCATTACTAAATCAGAGTTGTTATATACAGCATCTACTAAACCTGTCATTCCAGAATGAAAGAAAGTAGAATCCCCTAAAACTCCAAATACCTTCTTTCCTCTATTTGCCATTTGATTAACTTTATCAAAACCTATCCCTGCAGAAAAACCTGCTCCCATACATATGACTGTATCCCCTACATAAAGTGGTGCAGATGCTCCTAAACTATAACATCCTATATCCGATGATACATTTATTTTGTTTTTATATTTGCTCATTTCATAGAATATCCCCCTGTGAGGACAACCTGCGCAAAGTGCTGGAGGTCTATTAGGAGCTTCAATATCAAGCTTATATGTCTGAGGTTTTTCTTCACCAAACACAACTCTTCTTATTATTTGAGGGGTTATTTCACCACACAATGGAAATTCTTCCTTACCTATGCATTTAATTCCTAAAGCTTTAATGAAGTTTTCCATATAAGGTTCATTTTCTTCAATTACATATATCTTATCTACATGTTTTGAAAACTCTTTGAATTTCTCATCTGGCAGTGGATAACTAAATCCTATTTTTAAATATGAAACTTTATCTCCCAGTGCTTCTTTAGCATTCATATAACAAGCACCTGAAGTCACTACACCAATTTTAGAATCATTTAATTCTATTCTATTTAAATCAGTAGAATTTGAAAATTCACGTAATTTGGGAAGTCTTTCATTTTCCATTTCTATATGTTTTTCCTTAGCATTTGCAGGTACCATTATGTACTTTTTAGGATTTTTTGTGTATTCTTTGATACCTACTTCTTCTCTTTCTCCTAATTCTACTATTCCTTTAGTATGGCAAACCCTCGTTGTAACCCTAAAAAGAACTGCGGTATCAAATTGTTCCGAAATTTCAAATGCTTTCTTTAAATAATCTTTGCATTCTTGACTATCTGAAGGCTCAATTAATGCAACTTTTGCATGGGGTGCATAGAGTCTATTGTCTTGTTCATTTTGTGAGCTGTGCATGCCAGGTTCATCTGCTGAAATCACTACTAGTCCTCCATTTACTCCCTCATAAGCTATTGTGAAAAATGGATCTGCAGCTACATTTAAACCCACATGCTTCATGCTAGCCATAGCTCTAGCTCCTGCTACACTTGCTCCAAAGGCAACTTCTAATGCTACTTTTTCATTAGTGGACCATTCTGAATAAATCTCTTCATACGTGGAAACGTTTTCCAAGATTTCAGTAGAAGGTGTTCCTGGATAAGCACAAGCAACAAGAACTCCTGCTTCGTAAGCTCCTCTTGCTATTGCTTCATTTCCTGTCATTAGCTTTTTCATACTTACCATCCTTTCATATAATCTAATAACAATATATCATAATTTTTCTAAAAAAGCTTAATAATCATCTTGTTTGTTTAATATGTCCTCTTGTTTATTTAAAATATCTTCTTGTTTATTTAATAATTTATTGATTTTATTTACGTTTTTGTTCTCAATTTCCTTCCCACTTATGGTTAATTCCCAGTGAAGAACAAATGTAAGAACTACTCTAAGTATTGCTACTGCTGCAAGTATTATAAATTCATCAATATTTCTAATAAGCACAGTCTTGATTATCTCAGCAGCTAATTTAAACTCTAAACTCAACGACATGGCTTTTGCAAAAGCAAATCCTATTTCATCTTCACAAAAATTAAATCCACATTTGAAAAAATTAAATATGCTTCTTACTGCTGCAACTACGATTATTGTAACTCCGATGAGTTCAAGAAAAGAGGTTATGTAGGGTACTGAAACCTCCAATATGTGTTCAAATATCATAAAATGGCCTCCTAAAGATTATTGGGTATATATTCATCAATGTCAATATTATATATTTAAAGGAAGTCCAAGTCAATGAAAAACCACACTATTAAATATAGTGTGGTTTATTGTTTAATCATCTTTATAAATAGGGATGATGTATTTATATATGTCAAATTTACTCTTTTACGGTCTTTTTGATATCTTCTTTCGCATCCTTCAATACTTCTTTAAATTCTTCTTTCCCTTCTTCAACCTCAGCTTTGGTTTTCTTAGCTTTTTCTTTTACTTCTTCGGCATCTTCTTTGATGTCTTCTTTCTTTTCATCTAACTCTTCCTTTTTTTCTTCTAGCTCTTCTTTAGTTTTTTCAATTTTACTTGTAACTTTAGCTTTGATCTTATCGTATCCTTCTTTAGTTTTATCTACTGTTTCATTTACCTTTTCTTTGATTTCCTCTTTTGTTTCCACTGTTTTATTTTTGATGTCTTCTCTAGTTTCTTTCCCTGATTTTGGTGCAAATAATAGCCCTGCGCCTGCTCCTAATAATCCACCTATAGCAGTTCCTGTAGCTATATGCTTAACTTTTTTTGCTCTCTCTTTTCTAGCAATTTCTCTTTTTTTGTTTTCAAAGTAATTTTTTATCATAATCATCACTCCTTTATATTCTATTGTACCCAAAATTTTTCTTCTAACACAAATTTTTATGGTGCTGTATATTATAAGGAAGAATTTTATTCCTCATCAATTCCAAAAATATAATTATTTATACTTTATTTTGTAGCTAAGAATGATTACTGCAAAACCAAAAGTTATTATGTTTGCAAAAATCAATGGATAGTCTTTGATATTAATCCCATGAATCACCCATAAGAATACTCCAGCTACAAACATTGAATACATTAGAAGTGATATGCCAGATGTGTCTTTTGTTTTTATAACTTTTATAGCTTGAGGTACAAATGAAAGGGTAGTTAAAATTGCAGCAATTGCACCAAAATTCATTACTTTCCTCCTCGTATAATATGTTTAGAATCACTTTTTACTAAGTGTTCTAAGCATATTTTTATATCTAAAATGCAATTTTTAATTGAGATATCCTGATGTTATAATAAAACAAAGAATAGTTAGCGAAGGATAATTCTTGTCCTCCTTGCAAAGCCAAATGGTTATTGCCTCTATAGCATGCTTCCTGACTTAGCTATCATAATCTTCCAACTCAGATGCTGCATCTCCTTGACTAGACCAACAGCAAGGTAATTTTCAAAGATGAATGCTAATAGTGCGAGGTTGAAGTTAGTAGCTAAGATCGGGATATCTCTTTTACTAATTGTTCTCCCTACTACTTATGAAAGGTGGTGATAATATGAAGAACAATATTTTATCAACTTTATTTATTGGTATTGATGTAAGTTCTAAGACTAACGTCTTGTGTGCTCTTGATTTCCAAGGTAATAAACTTCTCAACCTAAAGGCTTCTAATAACAATCCTGGTGCTGAATCTATGCTAAAAAGCATCTTAGATTGTTTAAATGCTAATAACCTTAAATATGCTGTTATTGCCTTGGAATCAACTTCTATTTATAGCATTCATGTGGCTAACTTCCTATCTTCTCATGAAGATTTAGCATTATTTGAACCTAAAGTATATTGTCTTAACCCCAAAACTATTTCTAACTATAGAAAGTCCTTCGTGGATATAGATAAGACAGATCCTTTAGATGCATACATTATTGCTGATTTTGCTAGATGTGGAAGAATTACATCCTCTCCTTGGCGTGGTTCTCAGTTTCTTGCTTTGCAAAGACTTACTCGCCACAGACTTCATTTAGTTGAGTGTATTACACGTGAAAAAACTTACATGATCTCAAATATATATCTAAAATTAAGTCAACTAGCAGTCTTAGATAGAGAAGACAAGCCATTTTTCAATAACTATGGAGCTACTTCTGCAGCTATTCTAACCGAATTCTTATCTTTAGACGATATCACATATTCTCCCATCGAAGATTTAGTTGATTTCGTTAAAAAGAAAGGTAAAAATCGATTTAGTGATCCAGAAGCAACAGCTAAGTTACTACAGAAAGCTGCAAGTGATTCCTATAGGTTGGATAAAGTATTATACGAACCTTTAAATATATCAATTGCTTCTTCTTTTAACCTTATTAAGGCTTTTGAAAACGAAATTAAGGCTATTGATAAAGCTATTGAGAAAAACATTAAAGGTATAAATACTACTGAATATCAATCCTTAATATCTATTCCTGGTATCGGGGCTGTTTTAGCTAGTGGCATTTTATCAGAAATTGGAAGCATCAATGCTTTTGATTCCCACGATGCTTTAGCTAAATATGCTGGCTTAACCTGGAGAGTCAATCAATCAGGAGACTACACTGCTGAAGATACCAGCATGACTAAAACAGGTAATAAGTATCTTAGATACTATTTAATTGAAGCTGCTAACAGTGTTAAGAACTATTTGCCAGAGTACAAAGAATACTACAACAAAAAGTTTGGTGAAGTGACTACTCACCAACATAAAAGAGCACTCGCACTTACATCACGTAAATTAGTACGTTTGATTTTTGGATTGCTGACTAAAAATCAAATCTACTCCAGAAATAAAGTTGGAGAGATTCAATAAAATATTTTCAGTCACAAGCCTATTTTTTTTTGAAATAGTAGGTTCTGTTAAAGTTACGCTTTTTTAATTTTTTCTTTTGTTTCATTTAAAAAACATCCCTTGACATATTACCAGATTGCTATGACTGTCATAGGGATATTTTATTTTCCTCTAGGGGATTTTTCAACTATTTTTTGGGGTACTTTTAGATTAACATAAACAAATGTATGGAAGGATATTTTGAGATTGTCAGACAAATGGTTACAAACCATGGTATTCCAACCAGCCTTTATTGCGATCGCCATACTATTTTTGTATCACCTAATGAGGCTAAATTGTCTATTGAAGATCAGCTTACAGGTAAAAAAGCTAATTTAACCCAATTTAGTAGAGCTATGGAAGAATTAGGTATCAATATTATCAAGGCTCATTCTCCACAGGCTAAGGGTCGAATTGAAAGGCTTTGGGAAACTCTCCAAAGTAGATTGCCTGTCGAGTTTAAATTACATGGTATTA
>NZ_JBSQIL010000042.1:0-16064 GCF_055108775.1 Soehngenia sp.
GATGTATTTGAGCTTTAAATTTAAAGCTCAAATACATCTTTTTTGGGAAATAATCCAAATTGGCCACCAGTATGAATAAATAAAATATTGTTATTACCTTTAAATCTTCCTTTTAGGTTTTCATTAAATAGTCCATAGAAAGCCTTTCCTGAATAGACTGGATCTAATAAAAACCCTTCACTTTGAGCAATTTTTTTAATAAACTCTAATTCCTCTACCCTGCTTATTGAATATCCTCTTCCAACATATCCGTCTATAATATTTATATCTTTTTTGCAAATATTTATCTTCTCAGGTAATATATCAACTGTTTCATCTATTAGTTCAGAAACTCGACAAACAAAATGTTCTGCAGTACTTGAAACATTAAATCCAATGATTTTTTTGTTAGCTCTATGTAATTGATTGCCTATATATAATCCTGAATAAGTTCCTCCTGAGCCGACAGGCACTACAATCGAATCAAATTCTATATTTAATTTTTTCTCTTGTATTAAAATCTCTTCAAAACAGTTTACATAGCCTAAAGTTCCAATCCCGTTAGATGCCCCTTCAGGTATTATATATGGTTTTATTCCAAGTTTTTCTAGATTTTCTTTAATATTCTTCATTATCTCATTTCGCCTAAAAGCATATTCATCAGCTGATATAAATATGATTTCAGCACCAAATAACTTATCTAATAAATAATTGCCATCAATTTCATCACTTTCATTACCCTTTAGTATGAGAGTACAGCTAAGCCCTAGTTTAGCAGCAACACAAGCTGTCGCTCTGGCATGGTTAGATTGTAAGGCTCCACAAGTTATTAAGTGATTAGCACCTTTTTCAAGTGCCTCTTTTAAACTAAATTCTAGTTTTCTTATCTTATTGCCTGAAAACTCAAATCCAGTATAATCATCTCTTTTAATATATATGTTTTTATTTAAATATCTAGAAACCTTTACCAATCTTTCTATGGGAGTTGGCAAATTTGCTAATTCTAGTTTTTCAATACCATAAAGCATGATAATCCCCCATTAACTATTTTTATCAATAAGTTTTTTTAATTTCTCTTCCATCATTTTTCTTCTATCTTCAGTATCATTTTTCTTTATTTCCACATTGAAACTAATAACATCACCTTCAGAAACATCTTCTGGAAACATTTCTTTAGGAAATGCATAAATTTTTTCAAAGATTTCTACAACTACAAGCTCTCCCTCAATCCTATCTACAATTCCAATACTTATCACATCCATCACCTACTTTGAAGTACTCACAGAATAATTAACTCCATCAGATTTGATAATAATTGTACCATCTAAATCAGTTCTAAACACTTCCGTTTTTATGATATTTAATCTATCTAAGACTCTTTTGCTTGGATGCCCATACGGGTTATCCTTTCCTACTTCTATAATAGAAACATCTGGCATAACTTTTTCTAAAAATATTTGACTGCTAGATGTATCGCTCCCATGATGAGCTACTTTCAAAACAACTGATTGTATGAAATGATTATTATTTATGATCTCTATTTCAGATTTTTCCTCAATATCTCCAGTAAATAGGCAAGAAAAATCGCCATATTCTACTCGCATCACAATTGAACTATTGTTGGCATCTTCTTTTGGTTCAAGAGGATTTAATATCTTTACATTTAATCCATCTAAATTAAATGTATCACCTGATTTTACTACGCTAAATGGGATATCTTTTTCATCAATTTTTTCTAGGTAATTTTCATAGGTTTTGCTTGTATGAACAAATCCACTATCCAAAACCTGATTAACTTTAAAATTATCCATTATATCGACAGCCCCACCTATATGATCAGAATGAGGATGAGTTGATACCAAAACATCTATAGTATCTACCCCTTGTCTATTTAGATATTCGATTAAAATATTTGAACTGCTTTTTGTCCCAGTGTCTATTAAAATTGTTTTTTTATTTGGAGTAATAATAAGAGAACTATCCCCTTGCCCAATATCGATAAAATGAATCTTTAAATCATCTGAATCGTTTAAGAAATCTAAAGAAAATTTGTCATTACTTTCTTGAATTGCTAAAAAAGCAATGATTATAAAGCTAAAAATTATGATATAAGATAAAACTTTTTTCACAATCCACCTCATCATTATGTACTAATCTCTATTTTACCATAATTTAACCTGTTTTAACACTTTTGGTATTATTTATATAATATATAGTAAAAAGAATAAATATAATGTATAATAATTTGTGTCTCTAAACTTATCCAATGGAGGAAACAAGATGAGTGAAAGCGTTTCACTTAAAGAAAAATTAGTTTCATATAATATAAGAGTAAATATTATAAATGGAGTATTTGCAGCTATAACGTTTAACTTAGTAAACCCATATTTAGCTAAATTTGCTGAAAGGCTAGGCGCAACAGATTACCAAATCGCCTATCTTACAAGTTTTCCATTTTTTATAAGCATCTTTGCATACATCCCAGGAGCTATTTTAATCGAGAGCTTAAGTGATAAAAAGAAAACCACTGCTGTGACTATGTTTATACATAAATTGTTTTATCTCTTTTTAGCACTTTTACCCTTTTTAAAGGGAATCAATCAAGCAAGTGTTTTTGTAATCCTCATAGGTCTTATGAATCTCCCTGGAGCAATCGCAACCATGGGATATCAATCGAGCATAGGTGATATATTTAAAATAGAAGATCGTGGAAATGCTATGGGCCTAAGAAATAAGTACTCCACAATATTTGCATTAGCAGTAACCTTTATATCAGGTCAATTACTAACTCATATTCCAAAAACAAATCAGGATTCTATCAGGCTATACCAAATATTTTTTGTATCTGCTTTTTTACTCTCATTGGGTGAAATTATCAGTTTCTTAAAGTTTAGAGGGATGAGAAGCAAGAAAAAGACAACAAGATATTTAGATTCACTGAAAATCACAATAAAAAATTTACCTAAAGAAAGAAATTTCATAGTGTTCACTCTTATATCAGCTTTCTTTTACATAGGATGGATGGGAGCACAACCACTGTTTAATATTTATACAATTAAAGTCTTAGGGGCAAATGAATTTTGGTTAAGTGCTATATCAATAGCTGGAAGCCTTTCATCAATACTCTCATTTACAAGATGGGCAAGATATGCAGATAAAAAGGGCAATAACTTTGCACTAGGCATAGCATTAATAGGAATGGCAATTACACCAATTTTCTATGTTATTTCAACAAACATATTTATGTTAGTTTTATTTAACATAGTAATAGGGATATCTGTAGCTGGTACAAATCTTATATTATTTAATATGCTATTAGAAGTAACACCTTCTATTAATAGGACAATTTACATCGCAGTATATAACACAATCACCGCAATAGTATCAGCAGTTGCTCCGATTATGGGAGTAGCTATAAAAGATATGACAAATATTGCAATAGCTCTTATAGTGATAGCTATATTGAGATTTATAGCTAGCATAATGTTTATATCTAGGGGAATAGTAAGAGAAAAGAACTAAAATAAAAGAGATGAATTTTCATCTCTTTTATTTTTGCCCATATTATATCTATATATCTATTTCTCTTAATTTATTTAGAACATCTTCTAGATTAGGTATTGATTTGCTGCTCCCATATTTCTCTACAGAAAGTGATGCCGCAGCTTGTGATAAGTTAATACAAGTTTCAAGTTTTCTTTCTGTCAATAGCCCATACACAAAAGCTCCATGAAATGCATCTCCAGCTCCTGTAGTATCAACAACATTTGCTTTAATTGCCTCTATTTTCTTTATTGCTCCTCTGTCTTCATACATTAACCCTTTTTCACCTAAAGTAACTATAACTCTTCCCTTAGTCATACTTTTTAACTCCCATATAGCAGCTTCAAAAGAATCTAATGATCCAGGTGAAATGTTCATTTTAGCTATAAATTGATTTATGAATCTTTCAGATGCAATTAAATAATCTGATGCATAAATGAGTTCATCTATATTTTCTCTATAGCTACCCGCATCAAAAACTAACTTTGCTTCTTTGTATTTTTTTATGAATTTTTGAGTTAATATTGGTTCATGCCCATCAAATAAAATTATCTTTGGTTTAAACTCGCATGATAAATCAAATGTTTCTAAATAATATTTTCCCTTATCTTTTCTATTAATAATTGTTCTTGATCCATTTTCCGTGTTGACTAGTATTATTGATATTGGAGTTTTATAAGAATCTAATGTTTTAGTCAAACTTAAGTCCACACCAACATCGGTTAATTCTTCTATCAGTTTTCTTCCAAATAAATCATTGCCTATAACACCACAAAACCCTACCTTTACCCCCCATTTTGCAAGAAGATAAGAGGCATTAGCAGCAGGTCCTCCAAGGCCCTCAATGCTATTAAAAATTTCATATTTAGAATTTTCAATAGGAAACTCATCAACTGGAAAGGTTAAATCATAGGCTGCATGTCCAATACACAATATTTCCAAGTATTCCAGCTCCTATCTAATTTATATTATTTTTCCTCTTCATAGATATTATTTAATGCTACTGATTTAGTTTTTATGAAGTTAGGTATAATTAATGCCAATATAGCAACAAGAAGTATTCCATATATACCGTATTTACCAACTGAACTTGCAGTTCTCCCTATTAAAATGCCTATGACTCCAAAATCGAAGTCCCCAAATGTTGTGTTTTGGAATCCTAAATTACCTAATACAGGTAACAATAAAGCAGGTAAAAAGCTTATAGCTAATCCATTAACGAAAGACCCTAACATGGCTCCTCTTCTGCCGCCGGTTGCATTCCCATAAATACCTGCTGTTGCTCCTGTGAAGAAATGAGGTACGAGTCCTGGTATAATTAATACACTTCCGACCGCCCCAAGTATAAGCATGCCAATTATTCCGCCAATAAAACTAAATAAAAATCCTATTATCACTGCTGTAGGTGCATATGTGAAGAAAACTGCGCAGTCAACTGCTGGTACAGCATTAGGTATTATTTTCTTTGATATTCCTTCAAAAGCAGGTATTAAATCTCCTAATATCATTCGAACTCCATTGTAAACTATTGTTACTCCTACTGCAAATTTAAAAGCTGTCATCATAGCAAAAACTATGAAATTAGTTCCCCCAGAAATTTCTTCAACAAATTGAGGCCCTGCAGCTATTGCTGCTATTAAATAGAACACTAACATCGTTATAGCTGTAGAAATTGTGGTATCTCTTAAAAATCCATATTTCTCTGGAACATTAATATCCTCTGTGCTTTCTTTTGGATTACCTACAAATTTCGCAACCCAAGCTGATAAATAATATCCTAAACTACCAAAATGTCCCATAGCTATATCATCGCCATCTGTTACCTTTAATGTATATCTTTGTCCAATGGCTGGTGAAATAGCACTCCAAGCTCCTAATAGCATTCCCCCTATTATGCTTAACTCAGCTCCCTCGAGTCCAGCAGTGCTTAGAACAGCAGATAATAAGCATGCCATAAAAAATGAATGATGTCCAGTTAAAAATATATATTTATATTTTGTAAATCTCGCAATAATTAAGTTAAAAACTAGCCCTATTATAAGAATAAACATGGTCTCTCTACCTAATATGTCTTGCGCAATAGCAACTATAGCTTCATTATTAGGAACAACCCCAGTGATATTAAATCCATGTTCAATCATTTTCCCCAAAGGATCAAGATTCGAAACGAGGAAATCAGCACCTGCCCCTAACATTAAATATCCTAAAATAGGTTTTAATGTCCCAGTCATTATCTTGTTAAAAGGCCTTTTTAATGCGATTAAACCTATTAATGATATTAATCCTAATAATAATGCAGGTTGTGTTAGAATATCTTGAGAAATGACTCTTAATAATTCCATATTCACGCCTCCTTAAATTATATTAACTCTTGTTTTTTTCGTTGTTTTTCTTTTGAAGTATTTCTAAAATATCTTCTTCGATTTTCTTCTTATTTACATAGCTTCTTACAACAGCAACATCCTTACCTTCAAACTGATTAGCTAATTCCTTAACTGTAACGATTAAATCACAATTTTTACCTTGTGCAGAATTCAAATCAGTAGATTCTACATCTGCATCTATACCATTTTCTTGACATATTTCATCGATTTTCATTTTAAGCATTAGACTGCTGCCAATTCCATTCCCACATACCGTAAATATTTTTAACATACTCACACCTCCTTTCAACTATGAATATTCTTTAATAATTTCTAATGCTTCTGCTTTACTAGTTGAAGATGAAATTTTTTGTAATGCTTCATCATTGTCCAATAATTTAGCTAGCTGTGATAAAGCTTTTAAATGAGTTTTTGAATCAGTTGCAGAAAAACATATTACAATATTTACTGGATCATTTTCTTTATTCCCAAAGTTTACTGGTTTTTTTAATGTAATCAAGCTGACCCCTACTTTTAATGCTCCTTTATCTGGCTGAGCATGTGGCATTGCAACTCCTTTTGTAACAACTATATAAGGCCCTATCTCTTTTACATTATCAATCATTGCTTGAATGTATTCTTCTGTTACGCAATTGTCCTTATATAACAAATTTCCCCCAAATTTTACAGCATCTACCCAATCTTTTGTTTCTACATTCAATTCTAGTGTTTCTTCTTTTAAAACATCTTTCAACATTTTCTGTTCCACTCCTTCCGTAAAGTCAAATTGTTTAACAAAAATATTTTCTAAATCTCTAGTCAATCCATTTTTATCATTTATTATGCAATATTTTGATACAATTTCTAGTATTTTATCTACCTCCACCATATTGTTCCTTAAATGAGAAAATTCATAATTTAATTCTTTTATATTTCTTTCAGTTAAAATTGGCCTAACATAAATTGTTTTAATATTTTTTACTGGTTTTATATTTACTGTTGATATAATAACATCTACATGATTATTACTCAAAATTCTATCAATTCTCCTTGAATTTGTAGCTGCTACTATATCTACATTAAACATCGATTCAATTTGCATTGCTAACCATTGAGAAGTCCCATATCCAGTATTACATACGATAAGAACCTTAGGTTTTGATTTGTTTTTCAATTTCTTCCTTTCTATTGCTGCCCCAAAATGAATTGTCAAATAACTAATTTCATCATCACTCACGGTCATGTTTTCAAAATCTTGAATCTCCATTAAACTGTCTTTAACTGATATGAATAAATCCTTATAATCATTAATTATTTCATCTAAAATTGGATTTTTAAGTTCTATATTATATTTTACTCGATAAATCATGGGCTTTAGGTGTTCTAATAAATATTTAAAAAGAAGTAAATCATCATTTAAATCAATGGAGACTTTCAAACTTACATTTTCTATAAGCTTCCTAGTTATAAGTTGAATCATTATTAAATCTGAATAATCTTTCTCTTTTCTTTGAACTAAATTACTTCCTAACAAACAAATAGTAAAATATATTCTTTCATTCTCATTTATTGTAATATTGTATTTTTCTTCTAATCTTTCAGCAAGGTAATTAGACATGACATATTCTTGAGTTAGTTTTATACTGTCTTTAAAATCTTCAAAATCTAAAACATGATTTTTTACTATTCTTCGTAAGCTTACATATATCCTGATTATTTGACTACTAAAAGCTATATCTGAGTAATCTACATTAAATAATTCTTCCATATCATAAAAAACGTTTTCAATAGTTTTAATATCATCTATATTAATAAAATCGCTCAGCTTCTTATACTCTAAATTATTCCCTACATCCCTGTATTCGTTCTTAATTGATTCAATAATAATATCTGATATGCAATTTCTTATATTACTTTCTTCTCCTAGAATACTATATCCTGAGGTAGTAGAATATTCTAATTTTATATTGTTATCAGCCAATTTATTTTTTAATTGTTTCATATCGCTATTTATTGTACTTCTGCTAACTTTTAGGATATCTTCAAAGTCTTTTATCTTTAATTTGCTACTATCATGTGTCGCGATACTAAGCAGTATAATAGTCTGTCTTTCTTCAGAAGTGTAAATATAATTATCTATATCTTTACTTGAAATATTGCTAATCAACATATCAATTTCATAATCAGTACCTGAAAATTTTATACCAAGATTCGGTTTTCTCGTCAATTTTTGTAAACCATTCTTTAATAAATAATCATCAATATTATCCAAATCATTTCTAATTGTCTTTTCACTTATATTAAAATAAGTACTCAGTTCTTTAACGCTAGTATAACCATTATTCTTAATTAATAATAACAATAATTCAGTCGCTCTTTTATAAAGCATAACATCAACCACATCCATTCTCTTTATATTAATTTTATCATGTAATATTAATTTTTCTAAGTGCATAATAGTTCAACTCAAATGTGGTAATTTTTAATATCAAACATAAACTATAATACTATAAAATAAAAGAGATGAATTTTCATCTCTTTTATTTTTGCCCATATGTCTTAAATTTTTCAATAATTTTATCCATCTCTCTATCATCAATTATTATAGGTTCACCAGTATTTTTAGACTTTATGTATAGTTCTGATACATATTCTATATCTTCTAGAATACTAAATGCTTCAGAGATACTACTTCCTCCTGTGAGCACTCCATGGTTTGCTAATAGAACTGCCTTTCTATCTATCATTGCATTATATGCATTTTTAGCTAATTCTTCCGTACCAAAAGTTGCATATTCTGCACATCTTATATCTTTACCTGCGGACACTATCATATAGTGAACTGCGGGTAAATCTACTCTCAAACAAGATAGTACAGTAGAATAAACTGTATGAGCATGTACTATTGAATCTATATCATTTCTATTTTCATAAAAAATCCTATGTAGATTATACTCACTTGAAGGTTTTTTAGCACCTTCTACTACATTCCCATTTAAATCCATTATAACTATGTCTTCTATTTGAGTTTTAAAATAATCAATTCCACTTGGAGTTATTGCAAACAACTTTTTTTCTCTATCGAAAATACTAAGATTCCCACTCGTCCCCTTAGTCAAGTTCTTCTCAATAAGTTTCTTTCCGTATTCAACTAACAAAGCTCTTTCATCTAACAATAGCATTTTATCACCTAACACTTTCATAGCCATTGGGATTGTTTATCTGCCAGTTATATGAGTCTCTACACATGTCCTCTAAATTATATTGAGTTTCAAACTTAAGTTCTTCTTTTGCCTTAGTAGGATCTGCATAACATATATCTATATCCCCAGGTCTTCTATCTACTATTTCATATGGTATCTTTACTCCATTGGCTTTTTCAAATGCCTTAACCACATCTAGTACACTATAACCTATTCCAGTGCCTAAATTGTATGTAAAAATTCCATTATCCTTATTGATTTTCTCCAGTGCTTTTAAATGTCCTACTGCTAAATCAACTACATGAATATAGTCTCTTACTCCAGTTCCATCATGGGTGTTGTAGTCATTTCCAAACACATTTAGCTTTTCTCTTCTCCCTAAAGCAACTTGAGTAATATAAGGCATGAGGTTATTTGGTATGCCATTTGGATCTTCACCAATTCTACCACTTTTATGTGCCCCAATTGGATTGAAATACCTCAAAATCGATATACTATATGAATTATCTGAAGTATATAGATCCCTTAGAATCTGCTCTATCATGAATTTGCTCCACCCATAAGGATTCGTAGCTTTAAGCGGCATGTCTTCAGTAAATGGAGCTTTATTTATATCACCATAAACAGTTGCAGAAGAACTAAATACTATTTTTTTTACATTGTGTCCTTTCATCAATTGAAGGAGATTGATTGTGCCAGTAACATTGTTTTGGTAGTACATAAGAGGTTTTTCAACCGATTCTCCTACAGCCTTAAGTCCCGCAAAATGAATTACTGCATCTATTTTGTTCTCACTAAAAACTCTATCTAAAGCATCTTTGTAAAGTAGATCTTCCCTATGGAATTTAGGTTTTTTCATAGTTAATTCTTCGATTCTCTTTAAGACTTCCATTTTGCTATTGGATAGATTGTCAATGATAACCACATCATATCCAGCATTTAATAATTCTACACATGTGTGACTTCCGATATACCCTAAACCACCTGTAACAAGTAATGCCATTTAATCCCTCCTATTTATCATTTTCTTTAGTCTTGTTTTTATTAAATTAGTCATGCTATCGACTTCATCAATCTTTAGATTGAAAATTATCCCGAAATATGCTAAAGCCCCAATTACAATTGCAATAATGAGTGCAACCTCTTCAACTACCCTAACTATAAAGACTCTATAAACAAGCCATGCAATAATCCCCATTATTAAAGATGCAACGATTACCTTAGAAAAAGTAATAACTGTTTTCTTTAAACCAAGTGGCCCAATCTTTCTTCTTAAATTTAAAAGTAAAAGCCCTGTAGAAAATAAAGCTGAAATACTGGTAGCCAAAGCTAATCCTCCTATTCCTAGATACCTAGATAGCACAATATTTAACACTATATTCATAACAACTGCTATAGAACTATTTATCATTGGTGTTTTTGTATCTTGCTGAGAATAAAAGGCTCTTGAAAGTATATCTCTAAGACCAAATCCAATCATACCTATTGAGTAGAATAATAAAGCACTTGTTGTCAAAATAATTGCATTTGAATCGAAAGCTCCTCTTCCAAACAAGAGCTTAATTATTGGCTCTGCAAATATCATTGCACCAACTGTTATTGGCATAATCAGAATGCTAATTGAATTCATAGATTCATTAATAGCACTTTTTAAGCCTTTAATATTATCATTAGCAGCCATTTTAGATATGCTTGGATAAAGCACAGTAGCAACAGGAGCTACAATAAGACCTTGAACAAAGCCATTTAATCTATTAGCATAATTTAATGCAGATATCCCTCCAACTACAAGCCCTGATGCAATTGTCCTATCTACTAAAGTATTTATTTGATTAACAGATACCCCTATAATCACGGGCAATGCAATAATCATTAAATTTTTCAAATGTTCATCTTTAAAATTAATAGTAAAGTTATGTCTATAGCCAGTCTTTTTGATAGATGGTAACAAAATAAATAATTGTGATGAAGTAGCTATTACACTACCTAGTATTAAAAACAATGGATCATTGTTTGCACTGATAGCTATGGCTATCATAATTATTATATTATATGGTATTCCAATGAGAGCAGGAGTGAGGAATCTATTATTTAATTGCAAATATGCACTATAGATATATGTAGTACCTGTAAAATAAATACCCACTAGGCTTAACTTAGTAAATCTGATTGCCATAGCTAAAGTTTCTCCTTTGAATCCTGAAGCAAACAATTTTACTATAGGTTCTGTAAAAATAAGCCCAA
The DNA here is from genome assembly GCF_055108775.1 of Soehngenia sp. Lineage (NCBI taxonomy): Bacteria > Bacillati > Bacillota > Tissierellia > Tissierellales > Tissierellaceae > Soehngenia > Soehngenia sp. The sequence continues at coordinate 11,333 of NZ_JBSQIL010000042.1, forward strand.
TAACTACCAGTATTGTCGATACCAAAATCAATATATTAACTAAATTACTTGTAAATTTATTTGCATCGCTCTCCCCATGCTTTTCTCTAATCTGACTAAACATAGGAATAAAACCAGTAGAAAGCCCCGCCCCAATAAAAGAAAATATCACCGCAGGTATAGTAAGAGAAATAAGGTATGCATCAGATGTCGCAGATGCTCCATAAAAGTATGATAGAACTAATTCCCTAAAAAAACCAAATACTTTTGAAAATATAGTTATAATCATTATGATAATTGCTGTTTTTTTCATAATGCTCCCCAATCTAAAATAATCTACTAAGTTACTTAGTAGATTATATCACAAGGATGATTCAATGGGGAGAATGATTTTTTAGAATGTGATTAAAAACTTCACTTATTCAATTGTAAAACTAAATTAGACCTTTTTTTGCTTTGCAGTCTAATTTAGTCTTACAAACTGATGGGTCTAATTTAATCTTACAAATTTTTAATAAACTAATTTTGTTCTGGTAGCCTTCGGGGAATTTTCTTCACATCATTTTCAGGTTCCCATGTCAATATCGGCTTGATTTATAGTATCATTATGTTATGTCCGGATAATAGCTCCAAGGAGGAACTATTATGGTTAAACATTTAACTTATGATGATAGATTGACTATTCAAGAACTACTAAAATCAGGATCTTCATTATCAGTAATTTCAAGAGAACTAAATAGACATAAATCCACCATTTCTAGGGAGATTTCTCTTAGATCCACCTTCAATAAAAATGGTTGCTATGGCCGTTGCTATAATGCATGTATTCATAGATTCGATTGTGATATTAGGAATATTTGCAAGAATAGTAAATGCAATAAACATGTTAGCTACTGCAGGTTTTGTGAAAATTGCAATAGTAACTGTCAATATTTTAAAGAAGACCTATGTAATAAACTAACTATCTCTCCCTATGTTTGCAATGGCTGCAATGATAGGAATAAATGCACTCTTACCAAGAAGCTTTATTCAGCTAAAGTAGCTCAAAAAGATTATGAGAAAATATTGGTTGATTCTAGATCTGGTATTGAATATTCTCATGAGGAGATTAAAGTGATTGATGATATTATTACTCCATTAGTTAGTCAAGGACAATCAATACATCATATTTATGCAAATAACAAAGATATTATTATGATTAGTGAAAAAACATTGTATAAATATATTGATAATGGTATCTTGTCTGTTAATAATATCGATTTGCCTAGAAAAGTTAGATATCATCCTAGAAAGAAAAAACAAATGGGATACAAAGTTGATAAGTCTTGTTTAAAAGGTAGAAGGTACGATGATTACCTAGATTTTCTAAATGATAACAAAGATATTTCTATTGTTGAAATGGATACTGTAGAGGGTAGAAAAGGCGGTAAGGTTTTACTTACAATACACTTTATTGATACTTCATTTATGCTTATGTTCTTAAGAGATTCAAATGATGCTAGAAGTGTTACAGAGTGGTTTAAATGTATTTACGAAGCGGTTGGTGCTGAGGATTATAAGGCATTATTTCCTGTAATATTGACTGATAATGGAAGTGAATTTTCAGATCCAGGTAAAATTGAAAAAATACAAAGTGATGAGAAGCTGACAAATGTATTTTATTGCTATCCTTATTCTGCATACTTGAAGCCAGAAGTTGAAAATAATCATCAATTAATTCGCAGAATACTACCAAAAGGAAGTAGCATGGATCATCTAACACAGGCAGATATCCGTTTGGTTATGTCTCATGTAAATTCTTATACAAGAAAGAAGCTGAATGACCAATCTCCATTTGATGCATTCAGCTCCAGATACGGTTTTAAATTAATTAACGCATTAGGCATCGAGAAAATAAATCCTAATGATATTATTTTAAAACCAAGTCTAATAAAATAATATAATTTGTTATCCGGACATTTCATATTAATTCTAGGGGTCTAATTTAGTCTTACAAAAAATTTGGATTTTAGTAGACCTCTAAAAACTATGTCCAAAATTAATTTTTATACCATAATTATAGCATAAAAATTTGCTATTAAAGCTAGTTTTTAAAAAAATAAACTATTTTAAATTGTTTATTTTACTAATTTATTGGGTGGGTCTAATTTAAGTTTACAAAGTCTAATTTAGTTTTACAATTGACCAAAAACTTCACTTCACAAACTTTACATATTCCCATTTTAGTGGAGTTCCTTTTCTTAAATCAGAAGTGCTCAAATTCCCAATTACATCATTAATATATTTGGGTGGCAGTCCATAGCCTGGCCTTATTGATTTTACATTATCTTCAGTAAATTTTTCACCAGCTTTTATATCTTTTACAACAAATAATGATCTGCCTAATATTCTATTATTCTTTTTCTTTTCGTTCATACTATAGTCAACTTTACCTAGAGCCTTTTCAGCATCTCTTATAGAATCCACCATTTGTTTGAATTCATGAGGTTCTAGTGAAAAACTCGAATCAGGTCCTCCAATTGATTTATCAAGTATAAAATGTTTCTCTATCACTCTTGCACCTAAAGCAATCGACATAATTGGAACAGTTATTCCAAGAGTGTGATCTGATAATCCTACCTCAACCCCAAAGGTTTCTTTCATGTTGGGTATTGTATTAAGATTTGCATCTTCTATCTTTGCAGGATATGCAGATGTACACTTCAATAAAATTATCTGATTGTTCCCCATACGTTTGCACGCATCCACTGCTTCTTCAATATCACTTAAGGAAGCAATCCCAGTGGACATAATCATAGGTTTTCCTTTTGAAGCAACGTATTCAATCAATGGTATATCAAGTATTTCATATGATGCAATTTTATAAGCAGGAACATCTATACTCTCTAAAAAATCAACAGCTGATTTGTCAAATGGTGTTGAAAAGAAAACCAAACCCAAATCATTAGCATATTTTTTTAATTCTATATGCCATTCCCATGGCAAATATGCCTCATCATATAAATCATATAAAGTTCTGCCATCCCAAATAGTTCCATTATTTAATTTAAAATATTCATTGTCGCAGTCAATTGTCAATGTATCAGGGGTATATGTCTGCACTTTGATTGCATCTGCTCCAGCTTCTTTAGCAGCTTTTATGGTTTTTTTAGCAATGTTAATGTCATTGCCATGGTTAGCAGATAATTCTGCTATGATAAAAACCTTTTCACTGATATGAAAGTAATCGATTTTCATAATCCTGCCTCCTTAGAATGAGTTTAACAACACTCCCATTCTTATCAATCTCTTTAAAGTAAAAACTTGTGAATAGCCTTATTGAAGCAATATTTTTTTCTAAAACAAAAGCAATTATATTATCGACTTTACTATTTTCTGAAAATAACTTATCAATACTTTGCTTTAGGAGAAATTTGGAAAACCCTCTACCTCTTAGTTTGTCTGATAAGCTTATACTAACTATTGCACTATCCCCATTAAGCTTAAACCTAATTTGCCCTAATAATGAATCTCTACTATCCACTACGACGTAAAAAACAGTATGTTCATCTTCTAATACATTGTAAAACCATTGAACATGATCTTGCCACGAAATTTTATTCGTGTTTATTGAATGTTTTCTCACAAAATCGTCATTTGAAAGCTCAAATACATCTATGATATCTTTTTTTTCAACTTTTCTTAGACATATTCCTTCAGTATCTATTATATCCCCTAATAGAGCGTCTATAATTCTTTTTCTACCTTTTTTATCTATAATATATTCCATTTCTTCTGATATTTTCTTTCTGTTTTCATATTGTTTTAAATCAAAAAAATTTTGCTGTAGTTTCAATATAAAATTATCTTCATTATAGGTCAAACTTATTTCAGAATTCAAATACTCCTTAAGTGATTCAATGTTATTTTTTTGATTCTCTGCAACTTGAATTGCAATAAAAGGTGTTTTTGTCGAAATAAGTTCATATATTGTTTGTCCTGCAGCAGAAATAGCTATATCTGCACTATACATGATCTTATACATATCTGTTTCAGATAAATCTTTATGGTATAATACGTTATTAAGTTTATTTGTTGAAATTAATTTTGCATATTGAAACGAATCCACAATAATATCAAAAAAAATATCTGGGTTCTTTTCACAAATATATTTAATCAATAAGGGTATTAGATTTCTTATATCTGTTCCCCCCATAATAATTAATCCTCTACTTACGCTTTTATTTAATTTCTTCTCTTCATCAACGCAAAAAGCTGATCTTAAAATTACATATTTCGAACCTTTCAGAACCCTTTCTTCAGGCATATAAGAATAGTCAATATGTCTACAATTTAAGGAAGGATTGACAATTATACCTTTAGGGTAATTAATTCTACCATTATCATCAATATATAAAGCCCTTTTAGATTGTAAAGCTATTTTTTCATAGCATTTATAATCGGCCAAATATGAATCTACAATGACATAATCCTCATTAGATAAAGTTTTTTCTAAATACTCAACGTTTAGCCAATCTTCAATTCTATAAGCTTTACCGTTTAATAAAACCTTATTATCAACATCACCATAAATTATCAATTCAGCCTCAATATTTCTACTATATATTTCATCATATATAGCAATGCATCTTGATAAATGTCCATACCCTATGCTTTTTCCAGCTTCAGTTAAAATTTTAACTTTCATTATTATCAATCCTACTTACTTTATTTTCTTCTGCTCAATGTGAGCATTTATTTCATAAAGTTCTGG
>NZ_JBSQIL010000043.1:0-15550 GCF_055108775.1 Soehngenia sp.
CTCATTTAATAGTTTGATTTAGCTCAATTACTTCTTACTTTTTAAAAATTAACTTTGTAGTTTATTCAAAGTTTCACACTGTTTAGTTTTCTTGGTTCACTGTCGCTCTTTTGGCGACTTTGTTAGTATAACATCTTCTATTATATCGTGTCAATACCTTTTTTTAAGTTTTTTTAAAGTTTTTGTTAAGTCTTTATTAACTCTTTAAAACTGTCGTTGACTTTATATATATTAACACTTCTTAATTCTAATGTCAATGAAAATGAGTTTTAAAAAAATATTAAGATTTATTAAAATTCATCATGCACTGAATTAATAGCTATTGCATTCCCTAAGGCGATTGAATTTAATTTTGTTTTTTTATCATCTGCTCTAGAAGTCAATACTATAGGCACACTAGCTCCTATAATTATGCCTGCAGATTCGCCATTTGCTAAATATGTTATTGCCTTTCCTATACCGTTACCCATTTCAATATTTGGTACAAGTAATATGTCTGCATCTCCTCCAACCATACTATTTACTCCTTTTATTTCGCATGCTTGTTTTGATACAGCTAAATCCAATGCAAATGGACCATCAACAATTATATCCTCAGCAAATTTACCTTCCAAATACATCTCTTTTAATTTTCCAGCATCTAAAGTTGCAGGCATTTTAGGATCTACTTTCTCTTTTGCAGCTAGTGCAGCCACTTTAATCTCTTTTAAACCCAAAGCTCTAGCCACTAAAGATGCGTTGTTTATAATATCAACCTTTTCTTCTAAGCTTGGTTGTAGATTCATTCCTCCATCTGTAAGAAACAAAAGTTTATGATAAGTATTTACTTGATAAATCATAACATGGCTAAGCAATTTAAATTTACGAATGCCCCAGTCTTTATTTAGTACAGCCTTTAATAATATAGATGTGTCTACTAATCCTTTCATTAAAAAATCAACTTGTCCACTCGAGGCTAATTTTACCCCTATTTCACTAGCTTTTACAATATCTTGCTCTTGTATAAATTCAAATTTTGATATGTCAATTCCTATGTTTTGGGCTATTTCATATGTCTTGTTTTTATCTCCAATAAGTAATGGTTCCGTTAACCCCATTTCATAACTTTCAACAGCCGCCTCTAGAACTTCATGATCTTGACATGCTACTACGGCCATTTTTCTAGCCTGCCCATTGATATTATATAAATCTGCTATAGATTTTATCATTTAATAACCTCCCCCATATCAGTTATGAATTTTTCTATTTCTTTTAATTGATTTCTTATGTTTTCATCGTCATTATTAAGTTCATTTGCTTTCTTTATATCAAAATAGCCTTTCATTGTTTCTCCTAGATTTAAATACCCTAAGCCTCTATTGAAATAAAGCCTATAATCATCTTTAAACCTTTTTAAACCTTCAGTGAATATATTTACTGCTTCTTTTATATTCCCTTGATTAAAATATACTATCCCTAGTTCGTTATAAACATTAGAGTCTTTGTCGTTTTTGTCTAATGCAATCAGTAGATACTGTTTAGATAATTCTAAATTTCCATAACCACTATATGCTATCCCTAGAAGATAGTTCACATAGTAATCATCTTTTCCTTTAGCTACTAATTTGCTTAATTCGTCTATAGCTTTTTCATAATTTAGATTGTTTATCTGCCATATTGCTAATTCTATTGTATAGTCTCTTTCCATATACTCAAGTTCTAATCTTATTTCATTTTTTCTGTTTTCATCATTGTCTAATCTAAGTGCCTTTTCCCAAGTAATTTTAGCTTTTATAAATTCATTAAAATATTTATAATAGTATCCTAATTTGTAGTATGCAGGGTAATAATCCGTACTTTTGTCGATTATATTTTCTAATATATTTTTAGACTCAACTATAAATTTGTTCCCCTCTTCAATTTTATCTTGTTCTATTAATTCTTTTCCAATAGCTTCAATTGCTAAAGCATAATAAAAAAAGTTATCGTTATCTGGAAATACAGTTGTTAAAGTTCTAAAGTATAATGCACTTAGTTTATATGATTTTTTGTCAAAATAAGAAATGGCTTCTTTAAATATATATCTCATTGCTATGTCTCTAATAGAACTTAAAAAATCAATATACTTATCATTATATTTAAACTCTGGATCTGCACCAATTATATATGCCATCCCTTGTATAATTCTTTCTAATGGGATATCTTCTAGTATTTCATCTTTTTTTAAATCTTCTATGAATATTTCTGTAACTATTGGAAGTGGTATTGAACTATCAATAAAGGTATCCTGAATTTTAATACTTTTATCTTCTTTTAATTGTACAAATGCAACATTTTCTGCATATTTTAAAAAAAGTTTATCAATTTCTTTCATTATAAGCACTCCTTAGAATTTATTCATATATTGTCTTTTTCTTCTTGTAGATGTGCTTAGCAGATAAAATAAATGGCCTCGGTATATCATGGCAAATGAAATTATGATACTAAGAAAAATATTTTTTAATAATAGTGGCATTAAAAAAGCTAAATTAAAAGGGAAGAAAGTTACATCGATTGCACTATTGATAGCAAACAATATTAGCCCGAATATAATGTTTGGTATAATCCAATTCAAAAAATTTTCTCTTATAAATTCAATACTATATGTTAAAGAATCTCTAGGATCATAATTTTTTAAATAAATAATCTCTGGTAGAGGATTTAACATTATCAATATAAACAATTGAAACAAAGTGTTTATTATAAAAGCTGCACTACCAATAACATTATAAAATAACGATAAAATAAGATTAACAACAAAAAGAATAAATAATACGCCATAGACTTTCCAAAGATAATAGTTTAGCCCATCTATCACACTTTTCCATCTAAATCTGTTATATAAAACAATATCTTTTAATACAAATAGCAAGCTAGAAACTATTGCGGCTTCAATTAATACTATTAAAAATCCAGATATTATGCTTAATGATCCAACTAGTATTCTTGATACAATTGAAGTTATTATTTGTGTCATTATTGCATAGACAAAAATAATGAGCAAAGCCTCCCAATGCGATTTGATTGATTTAATTGATTTCAATAAAGAACTTTTGTTTACTTCTAGTAAATCTTTTATTATATCCATTTATCCATCTCCTTGTATATATTTGTAATATCTATAACATTTGTTCTGTTAACAATACCTTTATTATTATATTCAAATAAAATAATCCTTTCATCACTTGAAACTGATAGTGGTGGTTGGTTTAACAATTCCGAAATATTATACTTAAATTTGTAGATTACTACATCTTTAATAATTTCCTTTGTACTTAAATTTTCATCATGAAATATCAACTGTTTGATAACATTTTTTTCCTTCAATAAATTGTGAATTTCATCAAATCTTATTTTAGGGCATGTATTCATATATTCAGGGATGTTTTTATCTACATTTGAATTCAAAAAATCAAATTTTAGTAATTCAACAAGTATCTCGTATGAATCATTTAATTGTTCTTCATCTTTAAAATAATTATTCATATAATAGTATAATGATTTTCGACTATGCGATGAATCGAAAAAATTAATCTCAAATAAATACCTACTAAAGTCCTCAAAAAATTTAAAGGAGCTATGAAACTTGGTTTTTATAACAAAGTCTATAGAATTTTTAAAATACCCTTCATTGTAATATTTCTCAACAACTTCTTCAATAAATTTTAATTTTACTATATCTTTATAAGATATGTAGTTGTTGTAAAGTATTTCATACGGTGGGTCATCGATATATATATATCCATGTTTTTTTTCTTCAAATCTTAATTTTGAACCTTTTAGCAATTTTAGAAATCCAAGCTGGAGTTTATCAGGATGTATATTATACAAATCATCAAAGGACTTTGAAAATGATTCATAATCCTCATAAGGTAATCCAATAATTAAATCTAAATGCTGATGAATATTCCCTAACTCCTTAATCTTTAGTGATATTTCTTTTACTTTTTCGTAATTCTCATTTCTATCAATCTCTTTTAAAGTTTTCTCGTTTGTTGATTGCATACCTATTTCAAACTGAAACAAGCCTTCTTTTACTGTTTTAAAATATTCAATATCTTCTGTTTCAAAAAGTCTGGCGGTTATCTCAAAATGAAAATTTACCTCATCTGGATCTAAAGCAATAATATAATCTAATATCTTTCTAGCAAAGTTTTTATTGGCATTAAAAGTTCTATCGATAAATTTTATTTGTTTGACTTTTCTCTTAACTAAGTAATCGATATCTTGATAAATTCTTTCCAAAGAGAAATATCTAACTTTTCTCCCTGACGATAAACAAAAACTACAGTTAAATGGGCATCCTCTAGATGCTTCGTAGTAAACTATTTTCCCAGTAAAATCTTCCTTGCTATTAAGATAGGGCGAGGGAATTAAGTCTAAATTTTCAATTGGTTTTCTAGTTTTATTTTTTATAATATTACCATCTTCACGATATACTAAGTTTTGGATGTTTTTAGGATTTAAACCAAGAACCAATTCTTTAAATGCCTCTTCTCCTTCGTCGCAAATGATATAGTCTATGAATTTATTCTCTTGCATCAATTCTTTGCTGTCAAAAGATACCTCAGGGCCTCCAAGCAAGATCCTAACATCTGGGTTAATAGTTTTTAACCTCTTGCATACTTCTAAAGTTTGCTTTAAATTCCAAATATAAGTAGAAAATCCTATTAAGCTAGGATTCTTTATGAAAATTTTTCTTGCTATTTCCTCTGTAGTTTGATTTATTGTAAATTCTAACAATTCTACGTCGGCGATATCTTCGACATATTTTTTTAAATATCTTATCGCAAGATTTGTATGAATAAATTTAGAGTTTAATGTTGTTAGCAAAATAGACATAAAACACCTCAATGATTATTTAATATTAATCAAGTCTTTTGTTGAATAATTAGCTTAAAAGATATAATATATTATTTAGAAAGTGTAGAAAGGGGACGAAAAATGAAACAATTCCAATTTGAAAAAATATCAATTCAAGAAATCTCCAAAGATGATATGTTGTTGATTCTCGAAGCTTTAAAATATACTGGAGAAAGCACTCATATAGAAGATTTTTTAAGTTTAAGAAATAATATTTTAAATCAGTTAGCAACACTCTCTGAATCAAGCCCACAAGAATTTTTAGATTATTTAATGGAAGAGACCTTATCTAATTAGATAAGGTCTACATTTTGTTTGGTGCTTCTATGCCTAGCAATGACAATCCTGTCTTTATAACTGTCTTAACAGCATAAACCAAAGATAACCTTGTTTGCTTTAAATTTTCATCATCAACGATTATTGAAGTTGAATTATAGTATTTATTAAATAATTTTGCTAATTCAAGTATATGCCTTGTAATGAAATATGGCTCATTCTTTTCCATGGCATCTATTATAACCTCTGGAAATTGGAGCAAATTTCTCAAAATATTAGTCTCTTCCTCTTTTGTCAAGTCTTTATATGAAACCTCATGATTTATATCATAATTGCCTTTTTCAAGCAATGAATTCGTTCTAGCGTGTGTATATTGAACATATGGTCCAGTTTCTCCTTCAAAACTTAATGTTCTTTCCCAGCTGAATGTATAATCCTTTATCCTCTGATTGAAAAGCTCCTGGAACACAACAGCTCCTATACCCACTTGTTTTGCAACTTCATCTTTGTTTGGTAAGTTTGGATTTCTCTCCTCTATAATTTTTCTAGTGCTTTCTATTGCTGTATTTAATACATCTTCTAAAAATACCACTCTGCCTTTTCTAGTAGAAAGTGTGCCCTCTTCTAAACTCACCATACCAAAAGGTACATGTATACAATCCTTTGCCCAATCATATCCCATAAGTTCAAGGATTTTTATCCATGCTTTAAAATGAAGGTTTTGCTGTGATGCTACTACATAGATATTCTTATAAAAATCATAATGTTCTTTTCTATATATCGCAGCAGCTATATCTCTAGTTGTGTACAATGTAGAGCCATCTTTCTTCATTATCAGTGCAGGAGGCATACCGTAAGGTTCTAAATCTACAATTAGTGCTCCTTCAGATTCCTTTAATAATCCTTTTTCCTTCATTTCTTCTACAACTGCGGGCATTTTATCAGAGTAAAAGCTTTCGCCTGCATATGAATCAAAGCTTATATTCAACAAGTCATATACTTTATGAAATTCTTTTAAGCTTATATCTCTTATCCACTGCCATAATTCTAATGCTTCCTCATCTTTTTCTTCCAATTTCTTAAACCAAAATCGAGCTTCGTCCATTAGTTCAGGATCTTTCTCTGCTTCTGAATTGAATCTTACATATAATTTTAATAGCTCTCTAATTGGATCTGACTCTATTTGTTTTTTATCTCCCCATCGTTTATATGCAGATATCAGCATTCCGAATTGGGTTCCATAATCACCAAGATGATTTATTGTCACAACATCAAATCCTAAAAATTTATAAATTTTAGATAGTGAGTTACCTATTACTGTTGATCTTATATGACCAATATGAAATGGTTTAGCAATATTAGGAGATGAAAATTCAACTATTACCTTTTTACCTTCTCCAAGACTAGATGAGCCATATTTTTCTTTTTTTTCTTTTATCTCTTCTATAACAACAGAAGCTAATTTTTCTTTATCAATAAAAAAATTTAAATATGGACCAACTGCCTCTATTTTTTCGAAATATTCATTGTCAGGTAAATTTTCCTCTAATTCTTTTGATATTAAATTTGGAGCCTTTTTATACTCTTTTGATAATTTGTATACCGGAAATGCAAAATCTCCCATTTCATATGATGGCGGTATTTCTATCAATTTGCTTATCTCATCTCTAGTTAATACATCTATATTATCTGCTAGTAAATTAATCGCAGCTTCTTTAAAGTTGATCAAGTAAATTCCTCCTTATCATTTGTTAAAGTGATATTATCAATATATATTATTGTTATCAAAAATACAATATCTATTTCAGTTTTACTACAGTTACTCCATCTCCACCTTCATTGAATTCTCCATATCTCATTGATTTAACATGTTTATGCTTGCTTAGATAATTTCTTACTCCTTCTCTAAGAACACCTGTACCTTTACCATGAATTATGAATACTTGATCTATTCCTGCTAAATATGCATCATCCAAATACTTATCAATTTCCATTATTGCATTTTCTGTATCATATCCTCTTAAATCAAGTTCCTTCTTTATCTGTTTAGACTTAGTAAGAGTATTTTTGTTGTATTTTTTATTATAAGTTAAATCTTTATTGCTATCCTCTTCATAAATTGAAAGATCAGATAAATTTACATTTATTTTCATAATTCCGACCTGTAAATCTAAATTTCCTTTCTCGTCTGGCATGGAAAGCACAGTGCCAATTTGATCTATGCTGTTAACTTTTACTGTTTGCCCAATTTTTACTCCTTTTATTTTTTCTTTTTTATTTATTTTTTTATTTGTTTCAATGATTTGATGTTTTATATTGTTTATCTCATTTGAAAAGTTTTTCTTTACTTCTAAAATTTTATTTTGTTTTTCCCTATCTAATTCAAAAAAAACTTCTCTTATTTCCCTTATTAAATCTTCTGCTTGCTTGTTAGCATTCTCTAAAACTTCTATAGCGCTTTGTTTTGCTTCAGCTATGATTTTTTCTTTTTCTAAAATCATCTTTGTTCTTTCTTGCTCTAATTCTTTTTCTAATTTATTTAATGATTTTTTTAAATTCTCTATTTCTAATTTTTCTGATTCGATTGCTTTCCTATCAGCGTCTATAGATTTTAAAACTTCTTCAAATTCTATATTCTCTTTTGTCATAAGTTCTCGTGCATTAAAAATTATTTTTTCTGGTAAACCCAATCGCTTAGATATTTCAAATGCATTAGATTTTCCAGGCAGCCCAATGATTAATTTGTAAGTTGGTGTTAATTTTTCTACATCAAATTCCATTGAAGCATTCTTGACTTTTTCAGTAGTTAATGCATATATCTTAAGCTGGCTATAATGTGTTGTTGCTATTACCCTAATATCCTTTTCTTTCAATTCGTTTAAAATCGCCATGGCAAGAGCTGCGCCTTCTACCGGATCTGTACCTGCCCCTAATTCATCAAATAAAACAAGTGAATTTTTGTTTATTTCGTTTAGGATTTGAACTATATTTTTCATATGAGATGAAAATGTAGATAAACTCTGTTCAATACTTTGTTCATCGCCTATGTCAGCTCCAATATATTCAAAAACAGCTAACTTAGAGCCATCAGATGCTGGCACAAATAGACCTGACTGCCCCATCAAAGTCAGTAATCCCACAGTTTTTAATGTAACAGTTTTACCTCCTGTATTTGGTCCTGTTATTATAAGAGAATTAAAGTCATCCCCAAGATAAATATCAATAGGGACTACATTTCCTTCTAGTAATGGATGTCTTGCTTTTTTAAAATTTAAATACCCTTTGTTATTTAATTCTGGCTTAGTAGCATTTTCTTCAATAGCTAACTTAGCTTTTGCAAAGATGAAATCTATAAACCCAATTAATTCTTGATTAGTTTTAATAAACTCAGCATTTTCCTTAACTAACTGAGAGATCTCTAAAAGAATACGTTCAATTTCTTTCTTCTCCTCTATTTCCAATTCTCTTATCTCATTATTTAACTCCACTACTGCAAGAGGTTCAATAAAGGCAGTAGCCCCACTAGAAGAAACATCATGAACTATACCTGCTACACTAGATTTGTTTTCAGATTTCACAGGGATTACATATCTGCCATCTCTTATAGTTATTAAATTATCCTGTAAATATTTTTTGGTTGATAGATTGTTTAATATACTGTTTAATTTATCTTTTATATTATCGTTTTTTACTCTTATTTTTCTTCTAATATCTCTAAGCTTAGCACTAGCATTGTCTGAAATTTCATCTTCACTTATAATAGCATCGTTTATTTTTGACTCAAGCGTTTTAATAAGTACTATTTGATCAGCTATTTCTAGTAATAAACCGAGCTCAGATTTTAATAATTCTCTTTGTGATAGTAGGTATGATTTTAGTTCTCTCGATATTTTCAATGTCTTAGAAATTTGAATCAGTCCATAAGGTGTAATTGCCCCTCCGATTGAAGCCCTTTTTAAGTAATCATCAATTTGCTCAATTTCTGATAATGGTGGATTACCTATTCTAAATATTAGTTTATAAGCTTCTTCCGTTTCATTAAGCATATGTTGAATTTTATCCATATCCGTACTAGGAGCTAAATTGTCGACTATATCTTTTCCCAAAAATGTTACACAATGCAATTTAAGTTTCTCTTTTATTTTTTCATACTCTAATACTTTTAAACTCTTTAAGTCCAAGTAATTCACCTCTATAATATACCTCTATTTATATGCCCTTTTGTTATTTGTTGATTAATTTTTAAATTATTTAAGTAATCATTAACTTCTGTCTTGGACATTTCACCATTAATAAACTTGCTAAAAATATCTACTATTTTGTCTATATTCGCCTCAAATGTGAAATTTAATCTAAACCACTCAATTCCAATTTTATTTAAGTCATCAATTTCTTGAAGTATCATCAAAGGTTTTGAGTTGTATATGATTGTTTGGCTGGATTTCCTTTCTACTCTAAAGGAGTAACCTTTTTCGTCTCTTAAATAATATCCATTTTTGTAATTACAATTTTCACAATTTCTTTCATCTATACACCCTTTTATTGAGCTAAAAGGACAGTTCTTTGAAACCATGGAAGGTAAATATCCATATACAATATAGCTTAAATGCCCATATGTATTGCGTGTAATATTTTTTAATTGGTTAAAGTTTAGTTCAGGAGATAAAATTAATGTGTCGACTCCTTTATCAAATAATAAATTTGCAGTATGAGAATTAAAAACATTTAGCCCAATATCAGCACAAATATTTAAATCAAAATTTTCTTTAACATAATATAACATACCTAAATTAGAAATAGCTATACCATCTAGTAAATTTAAATTTTCTCTAATAGATATATCGTATTTGTTTATCTCCTTTTCATGTATTACATGATCAGTACAAAGATAAGTTTCAACATTGTTTTCTTTCGCTTTTAATAAGTTTTTTCTAAGATTTTTGTTATAATCTAAAAATACACGATTAATCTTTGACAAATCTAACATGTCAAACTGTTCTTGGGTGCTTATTTTTACTTCAAGTTTTTTACTTGCGTTTTTGATAGAAGATTGACCTTTATTAAATAAAATTTTTTCTATAAATACTTCTTTTCTATCATTATATTTGCTAATATTACCAAGTAATTCTTTTACTGCCTCTCTTCTCATCTCATTTATCTCTTTAATGTTTAAAAAAATCCCTTCATCTATATCTATATCAATTTTATCAAGTAAAAATGGAGTATTCCCAAACTTTGATAATTGTTTTAAAACTGTATCCTTAGTAATAGGTGCATTATTTGCTAATTCAACTGTTGAATTGGATTTTTTTATAATTCTCTTATCTTTAAATGTCAATTCTACAAGAGCTTTTTCTCCAATTTTAAACTTAGCTTTAATGCTAACTGGTAATTTTTCATCTTTTTCATAGCTCTTGGATGCATTTTCCAATAAGCTTCTTTTTGATGTCCTTGTTACGCTTGACCCACTCCTAATGCTTTCAATTTCAAATATAATTTCATCTCCACAATTAGTATTTGTATTAGATATAAAACCAATATTTTCTCCCTTGTTATTTATAAATTCTAGTCCATCTCCAACAAACAATTTGTCTAGTAATTTAACTTTTACTTTTTTGTTTCTAACATCTATAACTTTGCCTATTACTACCCCTCTATTATTAGGTCTATCAACTGCCATCAAATTGACTCCAAAGTCTCCAAGCATTATACCTTTAGTAAATTTACGATTAAAAATCTCATACAGATTCTTTTTTTCATTTTCATCTACTTCATACCCATCTAAAACTTTCCTATAAATCGAACAAACTACTGCCACATATTCTGGTCTTTTCATTCTTCCTTCTATTTTGAATGAGGTTACACCAGCATTTTCTAAGTCATATATAAAGTCTATTGTATTTAAGTCTCTCATACTCAAGTAGTATTTTTGATCGGATACTACTTTCCCATTAGAATTCTCTAAGCAATACTTCTTTCGGCATGGTTGTGCACAAGCTCCCCTATTTCCACTTCTTCCTCCTATTAAACTGCTCATAAGACATTGACCAGAATATGAGAAGCAAAGTGCTCCATGAATAAAGGCTTCTATTTCAATATTTGTGTTATCCCTAATTCTTTTAATTTCATTTAAAGGTGTTTCTCTAGCAACTACAATTCTTTCAACATTTAATTCTTCTAATAATTTAAAACCTTCTAAATTGTTGACTGTCATTTGAGTACTTGCATGAATTGGAAAATCAGGAAAATTCTCTGAAATTATTTTACATAATCCAATATCCTGAACTATTACTGCATCTGCACCATTTTGGTAAATGAAATTAATGAATTCAATAGCATCTTTAACCTCATTTTCATCTATCAAAGTGTTTACTGTCACATAAATTTTTTTATCTCTTAAATGTGCATATTGAATTGCTTGAATTATTTCCTCATTGCTAAAATTAGTAGCATATTTTCTTGCACTAAAATTTTTACCACCTATATATACTGCATCTGCTCCATTATTTATGGCTGCTTTTAAGGCATCTAAACTTCCTGCTGGAGCTAATAATTCAAGTTTATTGTTTCGCATATATTTTCCTCACTTTTTTTTGCTCAAGTTTTGCAACTCATTTAATTGTTTTTTTAATTCAACCAATTCTAATTGATTTTCAAAGTTTTTTTCTTTATATTCTTCTATCTCTTTTTCTAACTCCAAAATCATATTATTCTTTCTCTCTAGTTCATCTTTTAAAGAGTTAACAGTCTTATACAATTCTTCCATGCTAATCTTTGTTTTAATTACTTCATCTTTTTGTTCGAGGTTTTTATTTTCTAGTTCTTTAATTATTTTTTTATTTTCTTCAAGCTCTTTTTTTAGCCCTTCATATTGTTCTAGAGGTTCTTTGGATTTTTTTTGTAATTCTTTAAGTTCATTCCTTGCCTTAAATAATTCATCAGAAATATTTAAAGCAGCTAATGTTGCGGCCATAGCTGGACTTAATTTATCATTTCTGCTAGAAAGCCTCTTAATGTTAGCATCAACATAGTCAGCTAGTTCCCTTACATACCTTTCATCTTCTGTCCCAACAATTGTAAAGTTACGACCATCAATTAAAACATTTATCTTCTTATAATTTGTCATAACTATCCCCCTAAAATTTTATTAAAACAGGGTAGAAATTTTCTACCCTGTCAACCCCTCAATTTTGCATGGAATCTTTCTTCTAATTTATTTAATATTCTTTTTTGAATATGAATTATATCTTCGTCTTTTAATGTTCTGTCATTTGATCTATATCTTATAGAAAAAGCCAAACTCTTTTTCCCACTATCAATTTGATTGCCTCTGTAAATATCAAATAAATCTATGCTTTCAATCAATCCTTCTCCATTTGCATAAATTATTTCCTCTATATCTCCAACTGCTACATCTTCATCAACTACAATAGCTATGTCTCTATCAATTGAAGGATATTTAGGTAAATCAGTATATTTCCAATCCATATTTATATTTTCAAAAATTCCATTAAAATCTAAATCACCAATATATACTCGCTTATCAAAGTTGTAATTTTTAAGCACTTCAGGATGTACTTCGCCAAAAACACCTAAAATCCTACCATCTTTAAGTATCCTTGCACTTTTACCTGGATGAAAAATAGGGCTTTCATTTTCTCGAGAAAACTTTACATCTTTAATGCCAAGTCGTTCTAGTAAAGTTTCAATAGCATCTTTCATAAAGTAAAAATCTTTATCACCATATATTCCTAAGCAAATTCTCATCATTTCATCTGGTAAGCTATCTGGAATAGAATTAGGTACAAATATGTTCCCTATTTCATAAATCATTGCTCGTTCAATTCCTCTGTTATTGTTTTTATTGAGTAAATCTAACATATTTGGGATTAGGCTAGTTCTCATAACACTATAGTCTTCACCTAGAGGGTTCATCAATCTGACGCAGTTTCGAAGCACATGATCCTGAGGAAGATTCAATTTGTCAAACACTTTGGGACTTAAGAAAGAATAAGTCATTGCCTCATTGAAACCGATACCCCAAAAAATATCTTTAATGTAGTTTTGTATTTCCCTATCTTTTGGTCTACTGCCTCTAGTTAGATTGCCATATAGCGGCAATGGTTTTATGTTATGAAATCCAAATAATCTCCCTACCTCTTCAATTAAATCAGCTTCTACTGAAACATCTTTTCTAAACGTAGGAACTTTTACAGTTATTTTATCTCCTTCTAATTTAGCTTCAAACTCAAGTCTATTTAAGTAATTTAAAATTTCATTTTCTGGAATTTTTACTCCTAATAGTTTTTCAATCCTATTTGGCCTTAATGAAATGATTGTCTGTGGATTTTTATTTTTAATAATATCATAGCTACCATTTATTATTTTACCAGCACCAATCATTTCAATTAATTGACATGCTCTTTCAACAGCAAAACTACATAGGCTCTCATCAACACCCTTTTCAAATCTAGTTGAAGCTTCAGTTCTTAGCCCAAGCCTCTTTGATGATAGCCTGATATTTTTAGCTTCAAAGTTTGCTCCTTCAATCAATACTAATTTTGTTGATGATGTAATCTCAGTATTTAAACCTCCCATAATGCCAGCTAAACCAATTGGTTTTTTAATATCAGCTATAACAATATCATCTTGTTTTAATTCTCTTTTTACACCATCCAAAGTGACTAGCTCTTCTAAGTCATTTGCTTGCCTGACAATTATTTTGTTGCCTTCAATTTTAGAGGCATCAAATGCATGTAACGGTTCCCCTAATTCGAGCATAACATAGTTTGTCACATCCACAATATTATTAATAGGTCTTACGCCTGCATTCATTAATGCAGTTTGTAGCCAAAGTGGTGATGGCTTTATATTGACATCTTTAATCACTTTTGCATAGTATCTGTGGCAATTATTAGTTTTTATATCTATTCCTGTTATTAGATTTGATATATCATCTACCTGATTTATAATTTCAACATTTATTTTTTTTAATTCTAAGTTAAAGGTTGCAGATGTTTCCCTAGCCATTCCATATATACTTAAACAATCTGGTCTATTAGGCGTTATTTCAAATTCGATAATCTCATCATCTAGTGACAGAACATCTACAATATTTTCACCTATATTAACATTGTCATCTATTATAAATATTCCATCTTTAGCTTCCTTTGGAATCACATTGTCCTCATATCCCAATTCCTTTAAAGAGCAAAGCATTCCATAAGATTTTTCTCCTCTGAAATCAGCTTCTGTAATCTCTTTACCATCTGGTAATTTTGCACCTACTTTGGCTACAGGAACCAAATCCCCTTCTCTCACATTGTCTGCTCCTGTTACTATTGTCAATATTTCATCGGAAACATCAACTGTACAGATTTTTAATTTATCAGCATTTGGATGAGCTTTAACTTTGATGATTTTCCCTACTACTACATTTGAGATCCCATTGTTTAATTTTTTTATTGATTCCACATGAGATCCTGAGTATGTAAGTCCATCTGCTATTTCTTTAGTAGGTAATTTTATATCCACATAATTTTTTAGCCATTTTATTGGTAAAAACATAACTTAATCACAACCTTTACTAAAACTGTTCTAGAAATCTATTGTCATTATCAAACAATAGTCTGATGTCTTTTATCCCGTATTTTACCATAGTAATCCTATCTACTCCCATTCCAAATGCAAAACCAGTATATTTTTCTGAGTCTATTCCACAGTTTTCAAGCACTTTAGGATGAACCATTCCGCATCCTAATAGCTCCATCGACCATCCAGTAAAGTTACAACGAGGGCATCCTTCTCCTCTACACTCGATACATGTGACATCTACTTCCGCACTTGGCTCTGTAAATGGAAAATAATGTGGTCTATATCTAGTTTTCATATCACTACCAAATAATTCTTTAATAAAAATATCTAAAGTATATTTTAAATTCGCCATAGAAATATTTTCATCTACAACTAGTCCTTCTAGCTGATGAAACATAGGTGAATGAGTATCATCAACATCATCAAACCTGAAAGTTCGTCCAGCAGATATGATTTTTAGTGGGGCATTATATCTTTTCATTGCCCTTATTTGTACTGGCGAAGTATGAGTTCGCAACAATATTTTATCATTTATATAAAAAGTATCCGACAAGTCCCTTGAAGGATGGTTTTCTGGTGAATTTAACATATCAAAATTATTTTCAACAGTTTCTATTTCAGGGCCTGTTACTACATTAAACCCCATACTTATAAATAAATCCTCTAATTCTTTGATAGTCTGAAGTAATGGATGTTTATGCCCCAATGAAGTTACTTTTCTTCTTTCAGTTATATCAATAGTCTCTGATTTTATCTTTTCTTCCATTTCTTTCCGTTCAAGTTTTTTCTTTACATCAGC
>NZ_JBSQIL010000044.1:0-15461 GCF_055108775.1 Soehngenia sp.
GATGCAAACGGAATTGGATTAGCTGCCCCACAAGTCGGTATATTAAAGAGAATAATTGTTATAGAAGGGGAAGATAATCCTATTATTGCTATAAATCCTAAAATTGTATATTCTGAAGGAGAAATAACTGATTTAGAAGGATGTTTGTCTGTTCCCGGATTTTCAGGATTTGTTAAAAGACCAGAAAAAATTACTGTTGAATATACAAATGAAAAAAACGAGAACATTGTTATCGATGTTAATGGATACTTTGCTAGGGTTTTTTTACATGAAATAGACCATTTAGATGGCATTTTGTATATAGATGTTGCTGAAAAAATTTTTAGAGAACAAGAAGAAAAAGAAGAGGTATAAATATGAATATCATTTTTATGGGAACGTCAGAATTTGCTGTTAAATCTTTAGAAAAGCTTTATAATAATGGTTATAATATATCATTGGTTATTACTCAACCTGATAGACCTAAAGGGAGAGGAAAAGCCTTTTCATTTTCGCCTATAAAGGAGTGTGCTCTTAATTTAGGTTTAGAAATATACCAACCATTTAATGTTAACAGCGAAGAATCAGTTGAAAAAATACGAAAATTGAAGCCAGATTTTCTTATTGTAATAGCATATGGTCAGATATTGAAAAAGAGCTTACTTGGTATTGCTAAATTAGAAACTATCAATATTCATGCTTCATTGCTTCCAAAATATAGGGGAGCTGCACCTATAAACTGGGCAATTTTAAATGGCGAGAATAAAACTGGAATAACATCTATGAAAATGACTGAAGGCCTTGACTCAGGGCCAATAATTTTGCAAAAAGAAATACCCATATTAGATACCGATGACTCTATATCTTTAACCAATAAGCTTTCGGAATTAGGCGCAGAAGTATTACTGGAAACTTTAAATAGAATAATCATAGGAAATATCGTTTATGTGGAACAAGATAACTCTAAATCCACATATGCCCCTATAATAACTAAAGAAGATGGCAAAATAGATTGGAATTGGGATGTAAAAAAGATCAAAAATCATATAAGAGCTTTCAAACCTTGGCCAGGATCTTATTTTTATTATGATAATTTAATTGTTAAGGTAAATGAAGTAGATATTTTGTTTTCAGATCATAATGAAAAAATAGGCACTATTATTAAAGCTGATGATTCGGGAATTTGGGTTGCAGCGAAAAATGGTTTTGTTATAATAAAAGAGATACAATTTCCCGGGAAAAAAATGGTTAAAGTTTCAGATTTTCTTAGGGGAAACAATATCGAAATTGGTAAATTAGTGTAATTAAAAATATTTAGAATTAGGAGGAGTGTTTGTATGTTTTCTTATTTAGAATATTATAGTACTTGGTTTATATATGTACTTCCGGCCGTATTGTTTGCAGCTTATGCTCAAGCTAAAGTAAGTGGTGCATATAAAAAATATTCTAAAATGCCAAGCAACTCATCAATGACAGGAGCTCAAGTTGCTAGATACATTTTAGATAGAAATGGGTTAAATCATGTTAGGATTGAACAAGTTAGGGGAGTCTTATCAGATCATTATGATCCACGAACTAAAGTTTTAAGATTATCACCAGAAGTTTATTCTGGACAAAGCATAGCATCTGTAAGTGTAGCTGCTCATGAAGTTGGGCATGCTATTCAGCATGATAATGGTTATTTTCCACTTATATTGAGAAATACTATAGCTCCAATAGCTATGTTCGCATCAAACCTAGTATGGATATTTATAATTATTGGTTTTATAATTAGCCCTTTTTTCATTGATTTAGGGATTGCTCTATTTATGGCAGCAGTACTTTTTCAAGTTGTAACATTGCCAGTAGAATTTAATGCGAGTAAAAGAGCTTTAGAGCAATTAGAAAATGGTGTGATATCTAGAGATCAATCTAGTCATGTTAAAAGCATGTTAAATGCTGCAGCGTTAACTTATGTAGCAGCTACTCTAGTCGCGATAGCTGAATTGCTAAGGCTATTAGCAATAACTAATAGGAGAAGAAGATAAATATATTATTTTGAGGTTCAATTAATGTCGAAGAGTAGAGATATAGTTTTAAAAATATTAAATGGGTTAGATTTTGTCACTAAGGATTTTGAAAACAATAAAAAAATTATTGAAGATAATATCAAGAACTGTAAAAATGAAGATGACATAAGATTAATAAAAGAAATAACATATGGAGTAGTAAAAAATATTACAATAATAGACCAAATAATTTCTGACTATTCGAAGATAAAATTAAATAAATTACACCGAATAGTCTTAAATGCTTTGAGAATGGGGATCTATCAAATTATTTATCTTGATAGAGTCCCTGAGTACTCAATTTTAAATGATAGTGTAGAACTAGTAAAAAAGTATACACATAAAGGAAATGCAAACTATGTTAATGCAATTCTAAGAAATATCTCTAGAGATAAAGAAAAAATTATAAAAAGATATAATGATTTGGATTTTGATATTAATACCCTTTCCCTAGTTTACTCATTTCCTCAATTTCTAGTGGAAATGTGGGTAAATGATTATGGCATTGATTTTACACGATCACTCTTAGATAGTCTTAATAGTAAGGCAAAATTAAATATTAGAGTCAACATAACAAAAGTTAGCAGAGATGATTTAATCAAAAGATTAGAGACATATGGTTATATAGTAGAAAAAACAAGATATTCAAACTATGGGTTAATTGTAAAAAATCCAGAAAAATTATTTCAAACAGAAGAATTTATAGATGGTTATTTTACGGTTCAGGATGAAAGTAGTATGCTAGTTGCAGAAGTTGCAGACATTGAAGGAAATAGTTTTGTTTTAGATGTCTGTTCTGCTCCAGGTGGTAAAGCAACTCAT
This sequence comes from Soehngenia sp., assembly GCF_055108775.1. Taxonomy (NCBI): domain Bacteria; kingdom Bacillati; phylum Bacillota; class Tissierellia; order Tissierellales; family Tissierellaceae; genus Soehngenia; species Soehngenia sp. The sequence continues at coordinate 2,850 of NZ_JBSQIL010000044.1, forward strand.
ATTGCTGAATACATAGGAGATAACGGGATTGTTTTGGCTAGAGATAAAAGTAACTCCAAAATTCAGTTAATTAAAGAAAACGTTAAGAGATTAGGTTTAAAATCAGTTAAATCTGAAATATTTGATGCAACAACTCTAGATAATAGTCTAATAGATAAAGTTGATTGTTGCTTAGTTGATGCTCCATGTTCTGGGCTAGGTTTAATAAGGAGAAAGCCTGATATTAAATGGAATAGAACTTTAGATGATATTGATGAATTGATTTTGATTCAAGAGAAAATTTTAAATACTTGTAGTAGTTATGTAAAAGTTGGGGGTAAATTGATTTACAGTACATGTACAATAAACAATGCTGAGAATATAAGTCAAATTGAAAAATTTTTAAAGCATCATAAAAACTTTGCATTAGAACCTTTTTGCGATAGATTTGATAAAACTTTTGAAACAGCAAAAAAAGGTTATGTGCAATTATTTCCAAATGTACATGGGACAGATGGCTTTTTTATTGCAAGTTTAAAAAGATTGTTTTAATATCTGTATAAATAGAAAGGGATAAAATTGAAAAAAGAAATAACCAAAAAAGAAATAAACAATTTAAAATTCGATGAACTAGAAAACGAAATAACACATCTTGGATATGAAAAATACAGGAGTAAGCAAATATTTGAATTTATTCACAAACAAAAAGTAGATACTTTTGAAGCAATGAACAATATCCCTAAAGATATTAAAGAACAATTAAATATTTATTTCACTTTCAACACTATAAAAATATATGATGATTATAAATCAAAAAAAGATGGTACGGTAAAATTTTTATTTCAATTAGATGACAAAAATATAATAGAAAGTGTTGTTATGAAATATAAATATGGATATACGCAATGTATCTCAACCCAAGTAGGATGCAAAATGGGCTGTAAATTTTGTGCATCAACTAAAGATGGGTTTATAAGAAATTTATCTGCAGCTGAAATGTTAGAGCAAGTTTATCGTGCTGAGAATTATTTAAATATGAAAGTAAAAAACATCGTATTAATGGGTAGTGGTGAACCACTTGACAATTATGAAAATGTTATAAATTTCTTGCATTTAATTAATGATCAAAGAGGACACAATACTAGTCTAAGAAATATTACATTATCAACTTGTGGGATAGTTGAAAAAATCAATGAGTTGGCTGATGAAAATCTCCCTGTAACTTTGTCATTGTCATTACACTCACCTTTTGACTCTAGGAGGCAACTTATAATGCCTATATCTAAAAAGTATAAACTTGACGACATCATAGACTCTATTAGAAGATATTATTTTAAAACTAAAAGGAGAGTTACTTTTGAGTATACCCTTATAAAAGGTTTTAATGATAGAATAGAAGATGTTGAGATGCTTAAAGAATATACTAAGGGGATCGATGTTCATATAAATATAATACCAATAAATCCCATAAAAGAATATAAAACAAATATTCCATCCAACGAAGATGTAATTAATTTTTCTAAAATGCTAAAAAATAAAGGAATTAAATCAACTATTCGAAGAGAGATGGGATCAGATATAAGTGCATCCTGTGGTCAATTAAAGAGAAGTATAGCATTAAATAAATAGGAGTGATATACTTGAAAGTTGGATATTCAACAGATATTGGTAACGTAAGGCAAATCAACCAAGATAGTTTTTTTGCTTCAGATTTTCATGCATCTTTTCCATTATTTATAGTCGCTGATGGAATGGGAGGGCATAAAGCTGGGGAAATAGCAAGTAATCTAGCAGTTAATAAAGTAAAAGAATTATTTGAACAAGAGCATTACAATTTTAAAGATGTAGATAATATTGTAAAAACAATTGAGCACTCAGTAAGAGAAACTAACAAATATATTTGTGAAAAATCAAAACAAGATTCGAATTTATTAGGAATGGGTACGACTTTAACTTTAGGATATCTCTTTAAGAATATATTTGTAATAGGTCATGTAGGTGATAGCCGAGCTTATCTTATAAGAGGTAATTCAATAACTCAGCTTACAGAAGATCACTCACTTGTGAGACAGTTAGTAGCAGAAGGAAAAATAACGGAATCTGAAGCAGAAAATCATCCACAAAAAAACATCATTACAAGAGCAATTGGGACGGATTACGATGTAGAAGTAGACATAATAAAAGTGGTTGTTCATCCTAATGATATAATTTTTATATGTAGCGATGGCTTAACAAATATGGTTAAAAAAGATAAATTATTAGATATTTTTACTTCGATAAAAGATATCCAAAAAGCTTGTGATGAATGTGTAAGAATTGCTAAAAACAGTGGTGGTTACGACAATATAACGGTTGTTGGAATTATATTCTAGTGGGGTGGTAAGATGATAGGAAAGATGTTAGGAAATAGATATGAGATTCTCGAACAAATTGGTAATGGTGGAATGTCAACTGTATATAAAGCAAAATGTCATTTGTTAGATAGATATGTGGCTATTAAAGTTTTGAAAGAAGATTTAACAAATGATGAAGATTTTGTAAAAAAATTCAGAAAAGAATCTCAAGCTGCAGCCAGTCTATCTCATCCTAATATAGTTAATATTTATGATGTAGGATATGAGAATATAGATGGAAAAGATATACATTACATTGTTATGGAGTATATAAATGGCAAAACACTAAAAGAAATTATTAAAGAAAAAGGAAAATTAAATGAATCTGAAGCATTGAATTATTCTATACAAATAGCTGAAGCATTGAAGCATGCGCATAAGAATCATATAATTCACCGAGATATAAAACCGCACAATATTATGATAACACAAGATAATATTGTTAAAGTCACAGACTTCGGGATTGCAAGAGCTGTAACTTCTTCAACTATAACAACTACATCTAATGTATTGGGCTCAGTTTACTATTTTTCACCTGAGCAAGCTCGCGGTGGATATACTGATGAAAAATCAGATATCTATTCGTTAGGTATTGTAATGTATGAAATGCTAACAGGTAGAGTGCCTTTTAACGGAGATACTCCTATTGGAGTTGCTTTAAAGCATGTCCAAGATGACATTGTACCACCAATTGAAGAAAATCCAAATATATCTCCAGCATTTAATAAAATTATATTGAAATGTGTTCAAAAAAAACAAGTTGATAGATATCAAAATGTAGACGAATTGTTGTTAGATCTGAACAATTTAAAAAGAAATTTTAACCAACTAAATTCAAAAATACTTGAAGATGAAACCATGGATATGACAAAGTTAATCCCTCCGGTAAATGAAAATTTATCTTCAAAAAATAATAATGCTTTAACCCCAAATAACTATAATAATAAAAACAATTCAAAGAAAAAAACAAATATTGTAGCTATATTAGCTGCTTTTCTAATAGCATCTCTTCTGTTTGTTGGATACTTACAATTAAGAAATAATCAAGCTGCAAATGATTTGATTATAACTCCAAATCTAGTGGGAAAAACAGAAGAAGAAGCTAACAGATTAGCTGAAGAAATGGGATTTGAAATTGAGGTAATTGAAAGAGTTCAAAGTGCTGAATTTGAAGAAGGGATTATTATTTCGCAAAATGTTGATGAAGGAGTAAGAATTAGAAAAGGATTTCCAATTGGTATAGTTGTAAGCCTTGGTTTTGATAATGTTGAAGTCCCTAATCTAATTAATAAATCTATATCAGAAGCAGAAAGGTTATTAAAAGAAGCTGGACTGAGAATAGGAAATAACATAGAATATGAGTTCCACGACGAAATACCAATAGATTATGTTATTTCGCAAAGCATTGAACCTTATTCTGTAGTAACTCCTAACACTAGAGTGGATTTGGTAATAAGTAAAGGCCCAAAAGATGCAGAGGTTATAATGATACAATTAGTAGGAGAGAATATAAATAAAGCTATAACTGATATTAGGAATCTTGGCCTAGAAGTAGGAGAAATAAAATATGAACCTAGTGATAATTATCAAGCGAATATAGTTACAGATCAATCTCATAGCCCAGGTTCTACTATTAAAAAAGGAACAACCATAGATTTGGTAGTTAGTTCTGGTCAGCCAGTTACACCACCGACTAACCCAGAAAATCCTAATGAACCAGAAGAACCTGGTAATCAAGAGTTTTCTATCAAGCTAACTGTAACTCCTTTTGCAGATAAAGATGAAACCGAAATAACTATTTTAAGAAAACAAGATGGTTCAAGCATGACAGTTTATACCGGTAAGCATAAACCGGCAGAAGGAAGTTTCGATGTTACTGTATTTGGGAAAAAAGGAGCAGTGTTTGAAGTTTATTATGACGGTATATTTCAATATAGTCAAAGCATAGAGGGTTAAAAATGGTTGATGGAATAATATTAAAAGGAATTGGCGGTTTCTATTATGTTGATATAGGAAATTCTGTTATTGAATGCAGAGCCAGGGGATTATTTAGGGAAAAAGAGATTGAACCTTTAGTTGGGGATAAAGTTTCGATTAGAATTAATAAAGAAGATAATAGAGGATATATTGAAGAAATATATCCTCGTAAAACAATGTTAAATAGACCTCCAATAGCAAATGTAACTCAGTTAATTATAGTTATGAGTATAGATAATCCTAAAATCAATTTATGGTTTTTAGATAAACTTATAGTTGCTGGGCATGATTCAGATTTGAATATTATTATTTGTATCAATAAATCAGATATCGACCCTATAAAATCAAATGAAATTGTTTCAATGTACAAAGAAATAGGGTATACAACAATTAGAACTAGCACTAAAAACCATGAAGGAATAGATGATTTGCGAGATATATTAAGAAATCATGTGAGTGTATTAGCTGGCCCATCAGGAGTAGGGAAATCATCGTTGATAAATTTAATTAACCCATCATTTAAATTAAAAACAGGAGAGATAAGTAAAAAATTATTACGTGGCAAACATACTACAAGACATGTTGAATTGTTCAAATTGGATGATCAAACTTATATTTCTGACACTCCTGGATTTTCAAGTCTTTATATAAATGATATCAACCCATATGAGCTAGATACTTATTTTATTGATATTAATAATAGCTCTAAAAAATGTAAATTTTCAAATTGTTTGCATATAAATGAACCAGGTTGTAACGTTTTAATTGATGTAAAAAATGGTAAAATTAACAAATCAAGATATGATAACTATATATTGATATTAAATGAAATTAAAAATTATAGGAGGTTTTGACGTGGTAAAAATTGCACCTTCAATCCTATCTGCAGATTTTTTAAACTTAAAAAATGAAATAGAAGAGGTTATTAAAGGAGGGGCAGACTATATCCATGTAGATGTTATGGATGGCAATTACGTCCCAAATCTAACATTTGGAATGCCGGTGGTAAAGAGTATTAAAAAAGCATGCTCGATTCCTTTAGACGTCCATCTAATGATAGACAAACCTGAAAGATATATAGATGAATTTATTGACGCTGGTGCAGATATATTGACTATTCACTATGAGGCAACTACTCATTTACACAGAACAATTCAGCTAATTAAATCTAAGGGTATATTGGCAGGAGTATCTTTAAATCCTGCAACATCGCTAGATGTTCTTGAGTATATATATGAAGATATAGATCTTGTTTTACTAATGAGCGTAAACCCAGGATTTGGTGGTCAAACGTTCATTAAAGCTGTGGAAAGAAAGCTCAAAGAACTACGAAAGAATATTGATAACAATTACCCTCATGTTTTAATTGAAATAGATGGCGGAATAAAACTAGATAATGCAAAAAATATTGCAGATTTAGGAGCTGATATATTAGTTGTAGGCTCAGACATATTTTCATATAATGATATAAGATCTCGTACGGAACAGTTTAAACTTGTAATTAATAATAATTAAAGTTGTATTACTGATATGATTATGATATATTGAAATTAATTAAATAAGATTTGACACTAGGGGAGCTATTGCTGAGAGAGGATTCAGTCCCGACCCTTATCACCTGAACTAGATAATGCTAGCGGAGGGAAGTGTGTATGTAATGTACTCATTGACTAACGCTCAATGAGTTTTTTATTTATAAAAGGAGGGTATAAAATGAAAAGAAAGACTAATGTATTAATGTTAGCCGAAGCTGGCATGATGATAGCATTATCTGTGTTGCTTGGGTATATAGAGCTTTATAGGATGCCAAACGGCGGGAGTGTTTCTGCTGGGAAAATGATACCAATAATTATATATTCAATCAGATGGGGACTTATACCAGGTATAACAGTTGGAGCCATTTATGGAGTATTAGATTTTATACTAAAACCATTTTTCTTCCACCCGCTACAATTTCTTTTAGATTATCCTTTAGCCTTTGGGATTTTGGGTTTGGCTGGACTTGCAACGACGAGAATTAGAAACAATGGAAGTTATATACAAATGATTTTGTGGACAACATTAGCAGTTTTTGGTAGGCTAGTATTTCATGTTATATCAGGAGTTGTTTTCTTTTCCGAGTTTGCAGGAGCCCAAAATCCAATAATATACTCATTGATTTATAATGCAACATACTTGATCCCTGAATTAGTTATTTCGCTAATCGTACTGATAATTATTTGGAAACCCCTTAGAAAATATATCATCAACAGTAGGTGGTAGATGATGAATATTTTAATAGTTTCTGGTGGTAAGAAAATAAGTAAAGAAAAACTAAAGGAACTTTGTAAGGCAAATGATCTTATAGTAGCGGCCGATTCAGGTGCTGATCAATTAATTGATCTAAATATACTTCCTGATTATTTAATTGGAGATTTAGATTCTATAAGTCTTAAATCTAAAAAATTATTGGAAACAAAAGATATAAATGTGATCATCTACCCAAAAGAAAAGGATAAATCAGATACTGAGATAGCTTTAGATCTAGTAATAAAAAAATCTCCAACGACTATTACTTTCACTAGTGTGATTGGTACACGAATGGATCATTCTCTGTCGAATATTTTTCTTTTAAAAAAGTTATATGATTTAAATATTGATAGTCAAATAATTGATGACAACAATTTAATAAAAATACTTAATAATGAACAATCGATAATAAATCCTTCTGATTTTGACTATGTTTCTATAGTTCCAATTAGCTTAGATGGAATAATAATTTCTATTAAAGGTTTTCATTATAACCTAGATAAGCAATTTGTTAAATTCGGGTCAAGCATGTGCATTAGCAATGAAATGAATTCAAATGAAGGCTATATTACAAAACATAGTGGTGAAGGACTCTTGATTCTATCAAAAGATTAAATAAAAAGCTTACCGTTTATATTTCTTATAAACTGTAAGCTTTTTTATGAATTTCTACTATATTGCTCTTTGAACATGTCCAGATCTTAAGCATCTTGTGCATACATTTAATCTCTTTGTTGTACCTTCAACTACTACTTTTACTTTTCTAACATTAGGAGACCAAGTTCTCGAGCTCTTTTTGTTGGAAAAAGTAACTTTATTTCCAAATGATTTTGTTTTGCCACATATTTCACACCTTTTACTCATTAAAAACACCTCCTAAAACAAGTTATAAAACCAGATCTACTACAACAAAATGTATTGTACCATATAATTCCTATAAAAAGCAAGTGAAATTATGTAGTGTATTTTTAGTTGAATATTTATTTATATTATTGTAGAATGTTTAAGATAAGATAATGAGGGAGGTAATGGTTTGCCACTTATAATGGAAAATGATATTGGCTCTATTTATATAGAGGATGTTGTTATTCAGAAAATTGTAGGGGTTTCAGTTGTTGAAAGCTACGGGGTAGTTAAAAAAGGACAAAAACATTCTATCGAAGAGTTACTTACATTTTTAGGATTTGATCCATCTTATAAAGATATAAAAATAACTGTAAATGATAGCGAAATTATAGTTGATATTCATATTGTTTTAGAGTATGGAATTAAGATACCAACAGTTTGTCAAAATATCATTGAAAGAGTAAAATATAACTTAGAGGTTTATATAGGGTCTAATATTTATTATGTGAATATATTTGTTGAAGATATCAGAACTGATAGTTATCTTTAATTTTTAGGAGGGACAAAAGTTGATAAATACTTTTATAGATGGTTGGAAATTAAAAGCACTATTAGAAGCCAGCTATAACTATCTTGAAAAAAATAAAGAGATAGTTAATTCATTGAATGTTTTTCCAGTCCCAGATGGTGATACTGGAACAAATATGAGCTTAACAATGCGCTCGGCTGTAAATAATTCCCAAAAGGTTATTGAAAACAATGCTTCGGAAATTATGAAAGCAGCTAGCCAAGGATCATTAATGGGAGCAAGGGGAAATTCTGGAGTAATTTTATCTCAATTGTTTAGAGGTTTTAGTCTAGGTCTTGAGGATAATAAAGAAATTGATGTAAAAGCAATTGCATTTGCTATGAAGAAAGCAGCAGAAACTGCATATAAAGCAGTTATGAAGCCTACTGAAGGTACAATATTAACTGTTGCAAGAGAATGTGGTGATTATGCAATAGAAATTTATGAAAATGTAAATGATATTAATGAACTACTAGAACTGGTTATTAATTATGGCAATAAAGTTTTAGAAAAAACACCAGATATGTTGCCAGTTTTAAAACAGGCTAATGTTGTTGATGCTGGAGGAAAAGGTTTATTAATGTTAATGATAGGTGCCTTAGAATTTTTATCCGGAGATATTTCAACATTGGTCGAAAAAACTGATTCGATGCCAGTAATATCTGAAAAACAGTATAAACGAGAAAAAATTGACACAGATGATATAAAATTTGGATATTGTACTGAATTTATAATTGTAACTAAGCATAAAGATATAGAGGGTTTTAGAGATAAGATTTCTTTTTATGGAGATTCTTTGCTTGTAGTAGGGGATGATGATTTAATTAAAGTTCATATCCACACGAATAATCCTGGAGAAGTTTTGGAAAAAGCATTAAAATTAGGTGAGCTTAGGGATATAAAAATCGATAATATGCGCTATCAACATGAAGAAATTTTGTTAAAAGATGACTTGATGCAAAATAAAATTGTTAATGATAAACCATTTTCCAAGTATTTCATCATATCAGTTTCTATCGGGGAAGGTTTAAATGAACTATTTAAAAGTCTAAATGTTGATTATATTATATCTGGTGGACAAACAATGAATCCTAGCATTGAAGAAATACTTAATGCTATAGAAAATGCTAACTCAGAAAATATATTAATATTACCTAACAATAGCAATATCATTTTGGCTGCTGAACAAGCTAAAAGTGTAAGCAATAAAAACGTATATGTTATTCCTACTAGAAATATTGCTCAGGGCATATCAGCCATGATTGCATTTGATCCAAATAAAGAGGTTAATGATAATATCAAAAAAATGAACGAAGCTTATACTAAAGTTATTTCTGCACAAGTAACATATTCTGTAAGAGACACACAAATCAACGGAAAAAATATCGAGTCAGGCAATATTATCGGAGTTACTGATAAAGAAGTATTATCTGTTGGTACGGATATTAACGAAGTATCAATAGACTTAATTGAGAAAATAATCAATGATGATATCTCTATTATAACGATCATATATGGTGAAGATGTAGACAGTTCTAAAGCGGAAGAACTTGCCCAAAATTTAAAAGATAAGTTCAAGGAAATTGATATAGATTTAGTTGAAGGGAATCAGCCTATATATTACTATATATTTTCACTGGAATAATTATAACCCTACCTTAAGGTAGGGTTTATTTGGAGTGATGTTTATATGAACGAGTTAAAAAAAGATGTAAGATATATCAAAAATGTTGGACCTAAACGAGCAGATAAATTAATGAGGTTAAATATTAAATCAGTAGAAGATCTTATTTTTTTCTTTCCAAGAGACTATGAAGATAGAACTAACATTAATTCAATAAATGAAATCAGAAACAATGATATCATAAATTGTATTATTACTATTAAGTCAAATCCTTCTGTAGTAAACTTAAGGAACAACTTAAAACTATTAAAAGTTTTGGCATCTGACGGAAACACTGATATTACGCTAGTATGGTTTAATCAAGTTTATATTAAAAACAAATTAATTATAGGAGAAAAATATTTTTGTAGAGGCAAACTTAGTAGAAATAAATTCGAAGTACAAATACAAAATCCCGAAATTATCCCTTATTCAGATTCTGATTTTTTTATACCTATTGTACCTATCTACCCTTTAACTAGTGGACTAAGCAACAAAGAAATGATAATCATAATAAAAAAATGTTTAGAAGAATATTTGCCATTTATTAAAAACACTTTGCCAGAAGACTTAATTCGTAAATATAATTTAATGAATAAAAGGGAATCTATTGAAAAAATACATTTTCCTGATAATATTAAGACCCTTGAAAAAGCAAGGAAATCTCTGGCCTATGAGGAATTATTGATCCTACAACTTGCTCTTATTTCTATCAGATCAAATCAAAATTCGAATAATGGAATAATATTTAATAAATCCAAAGAATTGGATTTATTCATTGATAGATTACCATTTAAACTAACTAAATCTCAAGAAGTTGTAGTTAGAGAAATTATTGAAGATATGTCTATGCAAAAACAGATGAATAGGTTAGTTCAAGGAGATGTTGGCTCAGGAAAAACAGTAGTTAGTGCAATAGCTATGTTAAACGCTGTGTTAAATGGATATCAAGCAGCAATGATGGCACCTACTGAAATTTTGGCTTCTCAGCACTATGAAACTTTAAAGTCCTTATTTGACAAAATGAATATAAATGTTTCATTATTAACAAGTAGCATAAATAAAAAAACCAAAGATGAGATTTTAATTGATTTGGAGCAAGGAAACATAGATATTTTAGTGGGAACACATTCAATAATTCAAGAAAATGTAAATTTTAACCACTTAGGATTAGTGATAACAGATGAACAGCATAGATTTGGAGTAAGCCAAAGAATGAAATTGGCAGCAAAAGGTAATTACCCAGATATTCTAGTCATGACGGCTACCCCAATACCAAGAAGCTTAGCTTTAATTTTATATGGAGATCTTGATATTTCCACTATAAAGGAACTTCCTCCTGGAAGGCAAAAAATAGAAACTTTTGTGATGAATTCCGAAAAACAGGATATTGTATTTGACTTTATGCTTAAGCAATTAGATAATGGAAGACAAGCTTATATAGTCTGTCCAACTATAGAATCAAAAGAAAATGAAAATTTAAAATCTGTTGAAGAAATTTATAAAATTATTAATGAAAGATTTAGCAGTAAATATAGATGTGAGTTATTACACGGAAAGTTAAATCAAAAAGAGAAAGATATGATAATGAATGATTTTAAAAATGGCAAGATAAGCATTCTAGTTGCTACAACAGTAGTTGAAGTTGGGGTAAATGTAGCAAATGCAAATACTATGATAATATATAATGCCGATAGATTTGGACTTTCTCAATTACATCAATTGCGAGGAAGAGTAGGAAGATCTTCACATAAATCATATTGTATATTATTAAATGATAATCAAAGTAAAATAGCTAGAGAAAGAATGAGGGTTCTGCAATCTACAAATGATGGATTCGTAATTTCTGAGAAAGATTTATTTCTCAGAGGACCTGGTGAATTTTTTGGGACAAAGCAGCATGGAGTCCCTCAGCTAAAAATTGCAAATTTGTTTAGAGACATAGAGATCCTTAAAATAGCACAAAAAGATGCCCTAAAAATAATAGACGAAAATAAATTATCTTCAGATATAAATTATAAGATGTTAAAAACTAAAATTGAAAATTTAATAGAAAACATTGATGATGAGATAATTTTAAATTAATTTGGTGGTGATTAAATGCGTGTGATATCTGGGAAGAAAAAAGGGAAAAAGCTGCTTGGCCCGAAAACCTTGAATATAAGACCCACAGAAGATAGAATTAAAGAATCAATGTTTAACATAATTAGTCCAATAAAAGAAGATGCTTTTGTACTAGATTTGTTTGCTGGAACGGGGAGTATAGGTATAGAATTTATAAGCAGAGGTGCAAAAACAGCAGTTTTTGTTGATAATTCTATAGACAGCATTCAAATAATAAATAAAAATTTAGCTTTAACAAATTTTACTGAAAATTCCTTAGTTCTAAAAATGGATGTACTAAAAGCATTAAATTATGTTTCTGATAAAAATTTTATTTTTGATTATATCTTCATGGATCCTCCTTATGAAAAAGTTGAATTATATGACATTACATTGGATAAAATATCTGCATTGAATCTAGTTAAAAAAAGTGGTATCCTAATAGCAGAACATGATTCTAAATTATCATTAAGAACTGAATATAATAATTTAAGTATTTATGATATAAGAAAGTATGGAAACAAATCTATGACTTATTTTAAAAATAATGAGGTGCATAATGATGAAGGTTATATATCCGGGAAGTTTTGACCCAATTACTTATGGACATATTGATATAATTAAACGATGCTCTTTAAAGTTTGATAAAACAATAATTGCAGTATTAAACAATCAAAACAAAAAAAGTCTATTTAATGTTGAAGAAAGAATTGAGATGATAAATCAAGTCACAAAAGAAATTGATAACATAGAAGTAGTCTCTTTTACTGGACTCTTAACAGAATTTGCTAGAA
>NZ_JBSQIL010000045.1:0-14904 GCF_055108775.1 Soehngenia sp.
AAGTTCCTTCTTTATTTCATATTGATACCAATTTTGTCCCATTTTTGTTTCAACTAAGCTTTATATCTGATTATACTGCTTCTTAAAGAATGGAAATATGTAACCCCACAGAATTACACCGAACATGTTGACAGCTTTTTTCTTTTCTCTATAAAAAGTCGTTCTTGATACATTGTATTTATCAAGCAGTTCATCAATAGTAATTTTATTTTTGTCTATATAAACTCTGAAAATAATATCATGGTACCAACTTCCACATTCAGGATAGTTTTTTAATCGCTCTAACGCTAAATCGATAAATTCAATAATACTTTTACTCTCTTCAATACTCTGAAGTCTGGAATTTAACCTAGCTGCACTAATTCGTGGATCTATTTCTATAAGCGAGTCAATGAATTCTGCCAGCTTTCTATTGGTTTGTGTTCTACATTCTATGTCCAGTTCTGTAATAGAGTTTTCTATTCTCCAAATTACCTTCCTATATAGTTTCAGCAATAGCATTGTATTATGATAAATGTTTTCGTCAAATTTCTTTTCAAGGTTATACACCTCATTTGCCTCACATAAAAGTTCATTTAATTTGGGCATACTCACCATTACCCCCTTCTTGACTTTTCATATTTTTTAGATAATTTAATTTACATAATTTGGTATATAAAATTTATATACAACCAGGCAAAGGCTTAATTAAATTTTATACAAACATATGTTCGATGTCAATATAAAAAATAAGCTGTCCGTTAAATTGGACAACTATCTAATTTAATAACAATTTGATACTTTCTTAAGCATTTCTTTAAATTTATCAATCACTCTTACCGGTGATAGAATTTTAACATTATCACCAAACATGAATAACCATCCTAGAAATGTATCTGAAGGCACAACATCAACAATTATTCTAAATGTACCATTACTATTTTTATGGATAACCACATCTTTACCGAAACGATCAATAACTACATTTATCAATGAATTATCAAATTGTAGTTCTACTTCCTCAGTTTCACCACTGAACATATTAAATATTTTCTTTGAATAATCCGCTATGTTAAAGTCATTTTGATCAATCATCTGAACTCTTTTTTTTTCAATAACTTCGATATTATTCATTCGGTCAACTCTAAAATTACTAATATCATCATATCTTTCATGATAGGCAACCAAGTAATAATTATTATCAGCCCATGTTAGTGCATATGGACTGACTTTGTATAATTCACCATTTCTTCTATATTCAATTTGCTTATCCAAATTATAATCAAAGTATTTAAATTGAATTTGTTTATTTTCTTGTATTGCTTTATGGATTTCATCAACATTATAGTAAATGCTTTCATTCATATTTTTTACCCTATCAGCAACTACAACTTGCCTATCTAATTCTTTAGCTTCATATATACTTGTCAATTTTTCTATCTTTTTAATTAGTTCTTCACTTTTCTTATGAGTAATAAATTTTGATGATTGTACAGCATCTACTAGAAGCTTTAACTCCGGCAACTCAAAATCTCGATTGCCAATATAATAATAATTTGCTCTTGCTTTCTCACAAATAATATCTAAACCAAATTCTTTTAGTAATTCAATATCAGAATAAATAGACTTTCTTTCAGCTGGTATTCCAATTTCATCTAATTCATTGATGATATCCGACACAGTCAACGGATGTTTTTCATCACTCTTTTCTAACAAAATTTTCATTATAAACAATATCTTTAATTTCATTTTACAATTAGATGCCATACTATCACCTTTCAAAATTTACGATTTCGAATTTACAACTTACACTTTTAAAAAAATCTTTTGATACCTTAATTGCTTAAACAAGTTCTCCAATTCACTTGCTTTTTTAGTAGACTTAATTAGAACTCCCATTTCAATATTACCTTCAATACCATGATATGACAAATTTGATGATGAAATAAAAACATACTTACCATCTGTGGTAATAACTTTTGCGTGTAATGCAGCCATCTTATCATTAGAATTCTTATTATAATCATAAATATTTATATACTTGTTCCTATAAATAAGAACCTTTTCTAACTGCTCAATTTTCCTATCAAAATTATTTAAATATATATTAACATAGATACCTTTTCTACTTTTTTCAACAATTAGTTCAATCAAATCTGAAACATAATCAGATATTGAATAGCCTGTAATAGTAATGTTTTTTTGAGCTTTATATATCAAATCATAAACTACAGTACTTGTTTTTCTAGCTTTAAAATTAAATCCTTTTGGTGCAGTTACTACTAAGTCTATTCTTTCATTATTCTTATAGTTATACATTCCAATGGCAATATTAAGAACACTAATAACTTCATCTTTTGACAGATTAGGAAATCTCTTTTGAATTTCCAAAAGAGATTCCTTAAAATCAAGAGTCGTGCATTCCTGATGTCTTAACTTCTCTATTTCTGAAACAATAGTCTCAATAAGTATGGCTTCATTTATACTTCCATTCCACATAATTCTTTCACCAAATCCTTAAAGTAACTATTATCTTTTTTAACTGGAAGTGGTACAACAAAACTTCTATCTAGCAACCGGTTCCCATTTTCACATGAAGTCTCAGCAATCATAGTACATGAGTGACATGCTGCACCATTTAATCTATCAAGAGAGGGTTCATTATGCATACATTCAGGGTCTGTTGTGCACATAAGTGCATTTTCTAAAGCAGACTTAAGTAATTTAATAAAATTAGCCATTTTACCCATCTCTACAAGACCACCGAGTGAACCTTCTTTATCAGAACTACCTGTATATAATAATACTCCGCACATAGTATCACTGCTGTATATTCTTTCTTTGATTGATGCCGATGAATAACCACATTGCATCGATAGTTCTTTTATAATTAAGTGAGCAAAAGTATGAAGCAGTACATATGTTGCATTTTTCTCTTTATAGTTTGTCCAACCTCTTGACTCACAAAATGCTGAATAGCTTCTTTTATATATTTCAGATAATTGAGAAGTACTTCCTTTCGAATGCCATTTTTGAATACTCTCTCTATTAAACTCAATAAAGATACCTTCACCATTGATCTCAACAGCAGGTAACCACGATTCAGCCTTATTCTTTGTTAATGGAACAATATTTTTGGGATTATCGACTTCTGGTTCTGGAGAATCCATTCTCATAAAACCTAATAATACCATTACTTCTCTTAATCTATGGATTTTTATCAACCTTAAAAAGTATGGTTTTAAATAATTTGGGAGTGTTTCTTCTTCAGCCTTAAAGTATTTAACATCCGTCTTAAATTGCACATCATCATGATGAGTTATAGCAGCATACTCCATTTCTTTTATTTCAATAAATTCTTTTATTTTTTCATCTCTTTTTTTCAAAGCATCATCAAATTCTTCTCTGCTAAAATTGTCTTGAAAGAATCTTTCATATATCTTTGCAACACCAAGTTCACCAAAATCTGCTCGATAGTTTAAAATATCTCTATAATGTTCATCAATTAAACTATACAAAGGATTTATCCATGGTGGAATAGATATTGCACTTCTAATAACAGGAAAATAAACATTCGAAGCTCCTCTTTGAGAGGGAATCACTGCTTTATCGCACTTAGTATATATGCCATTTGATTTTTTTGTGACACTTGGTCTATGCGGATGTCTGCCAGTACAAGTAAGTCCTTTAAAATTTTCTGGCTGAGTTGCTCCGCTCATACTTCTTGAAGCCCCACATTCACATTGAACAATTATTTCAGCCAATGATGATATATTTCCAGTTGAGATAAGTTTCATATTTCTTTTACAATCTGTTACTCCGTGATGTACCCACCATCGCCATGGAAAATCATCTAAATGTCCATTAGTACAAGCAACAATGAATCTAGCTGGATACGCAGGAAATCCACATATAGGACAAGTCGGTCCGTATTGTAAATATTTATCTAAATCAAAATCAATTGATATATCAAATAAATTCCTACAATTCCCTTTAGTACATACATGATAATTAGGAAATGACACTACAGGTATATCTTCTTTAAAAGATGTTTTTGGTGTCTTAAAGCAATCAACCCCTAAATATGAAGCCAATCGAGAATCATAAATTGTTTTTCCATAACTTGACCAGTAGTTTATATCCAAAACTGTTACAGAATCTTTTACTGAATCCAATATAGAACCAGGACCAAATGTCGTTATTAACTGATTTGGTCTTACCTCACCAAGCTTATTAAACTTCATATCCACTACCTCCCTTCCACGTAATAAAATAATGACGATGCAGCCTCGACTTCTCTCATTGAGTTTAAAGTTGCTTTTTCTTTTGGTGTACAGTATTCACCATAATAATTTAATAGTCTATTATATTTATCAGTATTCTGAATGTAATAGAATAATTTTTTATCCTCTTCATTGAGACGTTTCCAATCCTCAATGAATAAATCCATTTCGTTT
Source organism: Soehngenia sp. (assembly GCF_055108775.1). Taxonomy (NCBI): domain Bacteria; kingdom Bacillati; phylum Bacillota; class Tissierellia; order Tissierellales; family Tissierellaceae; genus Soehngenia; species Soehngenia sp. The sequence continues at coordinate 4,437 of NZ_JBSQIL010000045.1, forward strand.
TCAACTTCTTCATAAGCTTTTGGAGCTACTGTATTTACTCTATTCAAAATAATTTTTTTTGTGCACTCAATCACTGCATCTGATATTTGATCAATATAACTAGCTCCTTTGTTTGGTGCTAATTCAAAATTTCTTAATCTTGATATTGATACAACTAATGCATGAAGAACTCTATCTCTTGCTCTAGCTGAAAAAGGTGTTGCTGTTGTTCCTTCTACATACCTATACAAGTGAGAGTGAAACGCCTTAAAGTTTTCATAGTGTGACAGATCTCGAGGTCTGTAAGGATTGTAAATCGTAACTACTAGTCCAGGATGTTTTCTTCCAATACGACTCGTTGCTTGAATATATTCTGAATTTTGCTTTGGTTGCCCAACAACGGTCATCAAACCAAGTCTATCTACATCCATTCCAACAGCAATCATGTTTGTTGCTACTGCTGCATGTAGACATTCTTTTTCAGTCCATGGAATAGTTAATTGCTCTAATAACTCAGCAATTTTATAGGATGATATTCTTGATGTAATCTCTCTATATTTGTTATTAATAAATCTTTCAGAATTATGTCCATATTTCTTTTTAATCCTTCTAATTCTATTGGGAATGTCATCTTGTAATAATCTAACTGTACCGCCCAGTTCTCTGATACTGTTAAAATATCCAATCAAAGTATAATATGGATCAATATAGTCTTTATACTCATCTTTTTCAGATAAAGCAAATACAGTCTGTAGAAGAATAGCATATACACGTAAGACTGTAGTTTTCATGGATTGACCTGGTGCACAAATTCCACAGTAATTTCTAAATGGATTTTCTTCTAAAGGTACTTCTTTCATAAAGAATGAATCACTTATATCAAAACCACTTGGTGGAAATTGAGCATAATTTTCTCTTCCATATAAACATCTAATCTGCTCTTTTGCATTTTTTATTGTTGCAGTTGAAACAATATATTTAGGTTTATATTTTTTATCAGCAAAATAGCTAGTACACATGTCTTCAATTACCGTTTCATATCCTCCATAAATTGTTCCCAGTGGTCCAGTAATTAAATGCAATTCATCTTGTACAATTAATTCTGGTGGATAAAACTGTTTTACATTATGTACTTCCGCTTTTTTAAGTCCTCCTTTTTTGTTATGCCTCTTTGCATGCTTTTCGCCAATTGCTAGATAACCATGTCGTTCGCAATAGCGATCTGTGGAACCAAAAATCAATCCAGTTTTCTCATCCCATGGTAGCCGAGCAAATTTATCTACAGTTGAAATAACAACAGTAGGACATTTCCTATAGATTTCTTCATCGACTACATAAACTGGAATACTTTTATTTTTATATTTATAAAAATAGCAATTAGAATCATGACAATAAATTTTTACTTCACTAGAGTCATTATTAATAACGTAATCTTTACCTTCAATAGGTGTGCCACATAACGGACACTTAATAATTTGTTTGATCAACTTATTGTATGCTTGCTTGCTTTTTATCGGATCTTCTGGATCTTCAATAAATTCACTAAACTTGTTCGGTGTAACTCCACCACCAACCCAAAATCCTATTGATATTCTTGAATGCCCATATTTTTCTGGTTTTTTATCTCTTAACATTTCTGCTGCAATAATTAGTTTAGTTAAACGATCTCTTTGTTGTGTAGTTAAAAGCCTTAATGTATATCTTAAGAAAACTGTTACTCCTCCGTCTTTTTCATACTGATCATCTTCTCTAGCAGTTAATCTTCTAAAAGCAATAACAAAAGCTATTATCCCTAAATATGCTTCTGTCTTACCACCACCGGTAGGAAAATATAATAGATCAACTATATTTCTATCTTCACTTTCTTTATTTACACATCCTTCAATATTTAATAGAATAAAGGCAAGCTGAAATGGTCTCCACTTACTATGATCATCTTTTGTAAACTCTCCTAGACTACAAGAAATCCCTCTACCATATTTCTTCGAAAAAGCTTCAATACTCCTTTGCAAATACATCGCTTGATTCATAAAGCAAAAAGCTTCAAAAGCTTCTGAATTCATTTCTAGTATTTTTATACCTGACTCAATTCTATCTGATGCTTTTTTACATGCATCAATAATTTCCTTGCCTTTTCTAACAAAGGATTCGTTTTCCATTCGATAATTGTTTTTTAAACCATCAATCCATTCTAGATATTTCTCGTTTAATAACCTGAGCCTTCGGATTATTTCATCCTTATTAGCTCTTTTTGACATAAATCTCATAGAAAAATTATCATCAAAAAATCCATCAAGAACTGGACTTACAGAATTAACTTCATGTTCAGGAATAAATTCAATCCACACTTCTGTTGCATTCTCATGCTGACCTTTTTTCCAGTTAGCTGCACAACCATATCCTCGAGCATAAATCGGTCTATTCTCATAATAAAATTCATCGTCTAATTCTATTGCTCGGCATTTATTTTCAGGGACAAAAATTGATTCTCCATCTGTACCTGAAACACTCAATTCAACCTGAAACATTACCTTAGTAAAATCTCGATCATTTTTACTTTCTCTCTCATTTGACAAATAAACGGATACTAATATGTAATTGTTAGGGAGTATAAATTTATTAATTATAACCTTTATACTAGGATCTTCATCCAGCTTAATCACTGTATTACTTGAAAAACTAGATAAATCAATATCAACAGTTTCATTCTTTTGCTTTCTCAAATATCCTGTTTTCTTAGATTTCTTCTTTTTCTCTTCAGTTTCTTCATTTTCAATAACCGTTTTAGTATATTCACCCCAACTAATTTGAACTCTAATATTCTTAACTGAATCATTTACATAAAATCGTATACCAGCAGATGACTGTTTCTTAAAATTATTCTTTGTCTGTTCAATTTCTTCTTCCTCATCAGCACTAACTGAATAATTCCTATTATCCTCTCCACCATTCCCAGTCATAAACTCAGCATTTTCAAGTTCTGCTTCATCAGAATACTCACTCATTTGAGGATATAGCATACCTGTAATATAACTACTTAATGGTGATTCATCTAATACTTCCTCTTCTGTCAACGGTCCCATAAGATCAACTTTCAATGATTTTATTATTTCCGAACGAAGTTCTTTATATTTTTGATTACTCATTACTTAACGCCTCCAAATTCTCAGCAATTCCCATAGTATATTTGAAAGTATTCCCAACAATTATTTTATCTCCAGCAATTAATTTATATTTCCATTCTTTTTTTTCTGGATCAACGGTTGTAGCACACTTGCACCATTTTATCGCTGCTTTAGCTTTTTCTAGTACATCTTCATCTTTAGTTTCATTACTTGCTTTTACTTCTACCATGTACTTTGCATCAGCAGTTTCTACTATAAAATCTGGTGTATACTGTTTCGCTGCCTTATAAAATAGACCAAGTTTATTTAAAGGTGGTTTAATCCATCTTACTACTTGTGGATCTTCCTCTAATATTACTGAAAGTCTACGTTCATCATCACTATCAAAGCCATTCTCAGAGTAGTAAGATTTTTTATATCCAGTAAATAAATAATGTCTAATATTTCTTTTGTCCGGTACTTCCTTTTTAAAATTCACTAATCCATTCACCTTTATGTTTTTCACAAATTTACCAAATAGGATTAAATCTTTTTCAACTTGATAAACAAATTCAGTTTTTACTTCCATAGCGTCATAAATCTGTTTTTTTATGTCTTCAACTATTAAAGTAGCATATCTTCGTACAATCTTTTTCTTATCTTCATATGATCCTTCTATTAAATTTAAGTATTGATTAACAACATCAATTATATATTCAGCATCATCAGCACAAAATTCAGGAACACTCTCTAAAAGCATGCACGCAAGTTCATTTTCAGGATCATCAACTTCCAGTGCTACAGCTTCAATAGTTTTTAGTAATTTATTATTTATAACATCATATCTTTCGATCGATGATGCTGCTATTTCAAAATCATCTATATTCCTTTTAATCTTAATCTTTTTAAATTCAACTGTAGAACTATAGCTCATGCTAATCTTAGGCACTCCTATAGCTTTTACTCGAATCTTTTTTATTTTTTCAATAAACTCTTCTTTTTTTAAAACTGGAGGCTTCGTTTTCCCTTTTGTCTTCATTTTCTCAAGTTCTTCTGCTGCTATAGCTGTATCTTCTTCAATTTTTTCAGTTATTTGCTTTTCAAGATCAAATAAAGACATCTGCTCTACTTCAGCATCATTTTTAGCTTGTACTGTTTTAGCATAGTTTTTTAAATATCCTTTGTACAATTCTTCTTGTACTTTTATATCATCAATATCTTGAAATGATTTTATGGCAGTATATTCTACAGCTTTTTCAAATAAAACCATTTGCTGGTCATCGAATTCAGAATAAACGTCAATAGATTTTGTATCAATTAATTCCTTTTCATCGAGATTTCTTGATTTAAATATTGGATTATTCTTAATATCATCAACAATCTCTCTATAATGTTCATGTGCTACTATATCAAGTGTATCTATCTCCTCTTGCCCTGTAATTTGACCAAATGGAAGTCTCACTCCTCTACCAATAGTCTGCAATGCTAAAATTTCACTCTTTGCTGCATTCAAAGGAATAATGGTAAATAGATTGTTTACATCCCATCCCTCTTTAAGTTTATATACATGAATAACTATTTCAACTGGATTAGTATTCTCCTCTATTGTCAGTAATTTCATAATATTTTCATCTGTTTCTATGCTTGAATTTCCAGAATGGATCTCAATAACTTTACCTCTATATTTACCTTCAAAAAAGGTATCAGAGTCAATAAGTTGCTTCACTCTACTTGCATGAGCTGTGTCTTTACAAGAAATAAGAACTATAGGTTTTACTTGTGGCAAGTTATTTTCATAACAATATTTGTAAACTACTGCCTTGCGTTGCTCATGCAATCGAATACCATCTTTTATTTTCATTTCTTCAATGTCAGATTCAGTATATCCTGCAGTGTTGGTTCTACCTGTTACAACAGGAATCTTTAGATATTTTCCTGCACCTTTTGCTAGGTCATATCTATATATAATGTTCTTATTTGTTGATTTTGGAGTCGCAGTAAATTCCAGTCCCAAGATAGGACTTAAATAATTTATTGCCTTGAGTGAAGCTGGAGCGTAATATCTGTGGGCCTCGTCCATACAAATAACTAGGTCATCAAAACTTCTAAGTACATCTGCAAAAGATCCACCCAACTGTTCTTGAAAATCATGGAATTTGAACTGTACATCTCCACGATTAAAAATCTTACCAATATTAAATATAAAAAGCTGAATCTCTGATGTTTTTTCTAACACGATCTCACCTTGAACGTATTTAACCGGATAAGATAAGTAACTTTCACCATCATATACTTTAGGTCTTCCCATTTCTGATTCAAGACCTTTAAAAATATATTTAGGATGATGAGGCATAGTTTCTTTTCTCAATTTATCATAAATAGTATTTCCCGGTGCTAAAATAAAGAAATGTTTATATCCCTTAGTTTTATATAGATAATATATCGAAGCACCCATTAGTCTTGTTTTACCTATACCGGTGGCCATTTCAAAGCAAAATGAAGGAAATTCTAATGATTTATCTACTTTTTGAAAATCTTGCGTTTCTGAATTCTCTTTAGCTACTCTTTCTACATCAGATTTATTACATGTCTTAAAATCAAGTTTTGCACAAATTTTATTTAAAGTCCTTAACGCTTCAAACTGAGGTTCTCTTAGACTCATAGCCCAGTTTATTTTATTAATAATACTCATACTAACGTACCTCACTTTCAAAAGTACATTTTTCTAATAAATCATTTGGTATTTTCTTTATCTCAACATTTTCAGGTAAAACAATATCTGATTGCATTTTAGTACAACATATCAAAAGAGATTGCGTTGTATCTAATTCAGTCAATAGTGAAAACACATACTTACTATTAACAAATTCTTTGGTTACATGAATGAATCTCTTTTCTGATGACTGTCCATGGAACTTACCATTTGGATTATATTTAAACCCTTCGATTTTACATATAGCTTCAGCCATCATTTCAAATGTATAATTAGGATTAATTGAATAAATCGGTAGCTTAGGATTTTTAACAAGTAATGACTCTGCAAGTTCAAAAAATCTAAAGCCACCGCCACCACTCCAATTTACATTCTTAGAAATACCCGTTTGTTCTCCATCAATTACTCTTCGCATTCTTGGAATGCAGTGAGTATAACATTGATTTCCCAATTCTATACCAATCCACTTCCTTCTTAATTTATGAGCTACTGCTATAGTACTTCCACTTCCTAGAAAACTATCTAAAACAAAATCTCCTTCATTTGAAAAATATTTGAGTATCATTTCTATAAGCGCTTCTGGTTTTTTGCCACTTCGAAAATCAACACCACCTTCCTGCCTACAATTACCAAAATTTCCAGCCATATCGTAAAACCCGTTTATTGGAGATGTCTTTTTCATATCTCCATTATTCAATTTGGCCAAAGGTACACCTTGGTAATATTTACCTTTTGTAGCCCCCTTTCGTTTAGGCCCTGTAAAATATCTATAATCAAATCTGTCATCACCAATTCCATAAACTTTATATAAAACACCATAACCATCTTCTAAATACCTACCTGCTAAAAAATCTCTAAAAAACCTTCCTGAAGAATTACCATCTAATATAGTTCCTGATGCCCATATTTCCTTTAAACCATATTCAGATCCTTCTTGTTTTTTAATTCTATATTCATTCTTTTTAAATACTTCCACCTGTTTGCCACCGAGTACAATTTTTTCACCAACACCAATTTCTTCAATATAATAGCAATATTTATCATATCCAACATCTTTTTCTACCAAATTAGGTTTAGCTCTGTATTTTTTTCTATATACATGAATCTGTTCAATTTCTTTATGAAAATCCATATCAGCTTTTAATATTTTATCAGGATATCTTACTCGAATATAAAGAGTTGTCAAGTAATTGTCACGTCCAAAAATTTCATCTAAAAGTACTTTTAAATAATGTCCCTCCGAGTCATCAATATGGCAACAAAAAAAACCATCATCTCGTAAAAGATTACGAAGTAATTCTAATCTTGGCTTCATCATATTCAACCATTCAGAATGCTCTAAACCATCGTTATAATGCTCAAAAGCACTTCCTGTGTTGTATGGTGGATCTATATAAATACATTTTATCTTTCCTTCAAAATCCTGTTCTAAAGCTTTTAGTGCAATTAGATTATCTCCATGAATTAACATATTTTCAGTATCCGGATCTCCATAAGATTTAGACTTATCCTCTATTAATATTCTTGGTTCAATTTTTTTTTCTTCATATTTACCGACCCAAGTAAGTTCTAATTTTCCTTTTTTAATCATATTCTTCCTCCGTTCTATACTTTACAATTGCTTTTAAAAAAACAATTGGATTTATATCAAATTGCTTTTGGAATTCATCTTTTAACATCGATGCTTCTTTATCAATTGCTTCTAAAAACTGATGATACTTCATTAGAAGTTTTTGTCTTTCCTCTTCTTTCTTCTCAACTTCCTTTTTCAATGCAATTTTTTCTTTAAAATTTTTGCTTAGCGCAGCTTTATAATTTATTTCTTCAATCTCTTTATTAATAGATTCTAATTTAAGATTAAACTGTATTTTTCTTAGTTCAGCCCAGTTATCAATCTTTGCGTCATTACGTTGTATAATTGATTGAAATTTTGAATGATGTTCAATGAGTAAATCTTTATATAAATCATCAATATAACCATCTAATTCCTCGTGATTGATAACTATTTCTTTAAACTCTGCATTATCATAATCGTATAATAATTCTATTAATCTATCTTCATCTACCTTAAACATGCCTGCTGAATTATCAATAATTGAAAAGACAGGCTGCAAAAACTCTAAATTATCATAAAAGGCTCCAATCAGAATATATCCTTCTTTTATATTCAAGCTATTGTTCTTGTCAATGTTCATTTCAAACATTTGGGGATATTCAGGTTTTTCTCTTATCTTTTTAATTTTAGACCATCTATTGTAATCATCTAAATACTTTAGTATTTCATTCATTTGTTTTTTCAAAACTATAGAATGGTCATCATCATCAGTAAGTAACGATTTTAGTTGATGAAATTTTTTATTTCTTTTTCTTTCAAATTCTTTTTCTAAGGCTTTAAATTCTTTATTGAATTCACCCACAGTATTGCATTGTTGATAGATCCTAAGAATTCTTTTTTCAAAGTCAAAACCTGATTCTAGAAGGCCTAAAGCATCGTCCGAAGCACCGAAAACACCATCAAAAAGCATTAATTTTTTAGATAAAATCTCGTACACCCTTTGTTCTGCAGCATTTTCAGTGTTTAATAAGTTTATTACAACAGTATCATTTTTCTGCCCGTATCTATGACATCTTCCAATACGTTGTTCAATTTTTTGAGGATTCCAAGGTAAGTCATAATTTATAACCGTATTACAAAATTGAAGATTTAATCCCTCTGATCCTGCATCAGTTACAAGTAGAATTTTTCCATTATTTCTAAAGTAATCTACAACTGCATGTTTTATTTCAACTGCTCTACTACTAAAGTTTTGGCCAAAATTTTTTGCACGCCATGCTTTATAAATTTCCTTAGTGAAACCATCGGTCAAACTACCATTAAACAATACAACTTGACCTTCATAACCATTCTTAATAAGTTCGTTATATAAGTATTCCTGAGTTCTAACTGACTCAGTAAAAATAACCACCTTCTCCTCAATACCCATATCATTTTGCTTATTAAATGCTATCTTTAAAGCTTTTAACAATGCATCTGATTTTGAGTTCTTATTTATTGAAGTTGTTAGTTTAATAATATTATCTACTAAATCAATCTCATGTTGGATAAATTCATTAACTTTTTCTCTATCATATAACTCAACTTTTGATTTATTTGTATCTCCATCTTCATAATAATCTTCATCGATAAAATCAAGAAAATATTCAATACTTTTTTCAACACTTTCAATTCTAGTACTCTCAAGTAAAGTGACTAATCTTTCTTTTAGAACTTCAAATGTTTGAGCAACTGCATGACTAGAAGACGCAAGAAGCTTTCTAATTATTATCGTAATCAAATTTCTATTTGAAGATGGAATCGCATAAATTATTTCTCTTTTTAAATAATCACTTACAAGTTTATAAAGAATCGCTTCTTGTGGCGACAATTTAAAATCAATAGTTATACATATTCTCTTTTTAAAAGACAAATAGTCTGTAACATCTTTTCTTAAGGTCCTATGTACTACTGGTTTTATCTGAGTTTTCAATTGTTCATAATTTTTATTTTTAATATAGTAACTTGCGAAAGATTGTTTATCCAAAAATATTTTTTCGTCAATAAATGACAAAATACCATATAAATCAAAAAGATTGTTCTGTATTGGCGTTGCTGTTAACATAATTTTGGGGATTCCTTTGGTGAACTTAAAAATTCTCTTTGCATTTTTTATATTTGACTTATGAACATTTCTTAACTTATGAGCTTCGTCAAAAACTATAAGATCCCAAGTTTCCCTACTTAAAAAATCACTTTTTCTAGAAGCAAAATTATATGAGCATATCACTACCCTATATTTATTTCTATCGATTAAATTTTGATATTCCTCAAGCGTTTTACTATCAAGTATGAAAGAATTAATTGAAAACTTTTCATCTAGCTCAAATTGCCATTGCTTCCTTAAATTCGAAGGAATAATTAAAAGAACTTTTTTACCTCCAGTTAAAAGCGTGTGTTTAATGACTAGACCAGCCTCTATCGTCTTACCCAAACCTACTTCATCTGCTAACACAATTCCTCCCGATTTTAATGCAAGTAGAGCCTTAGAAAAAGCCTCTACTTGATGAGGATTTATATCAATGTCAGATTTTATTAAACACACGTATGGATTTTTACTAAGTTCTTCCATCTTTATTTGAGCTATTTGTTGTATCAAATAATTCTCTTGCATTGTATTAACCTCTCATAAATTAGAAGATTTTCTCTTATCCCCTCAGCTATACCTTGTGCCATCAAAGGTGGTACTGCATTCCCAATTTGAACAAATTTTGCAGTTCTTGGGCCTTCAAAAAAATAATTATCGGGAAACGATTGAATTCTTGCAGCTTCTCTCACAGATATTGATCTTTTTTGCTCAATATCAGGATGAATAAAATAATGTCCATCTTTAGAAATATGAGCTAACATTGTGTGAGAATGTTCTAAATCAGCTGCAACAACTTTAAATCTATCTAAAAATGATTTTCTATTATTGTGAGTACATAATTCTTCTGGTAAGTCAGTATATTTGATTCTTTTCTGCTCCTTATTCCATTTATCAATCGCAAGTCTATATATTTCTCTATCTCTCTCATTATGCATTCTTGCTATATGTAGAGTTAATACATCATCAATATTTCTGATACCACTTTTGAT